>CAXUCM010000157.1:4367-8537 GCA_964249315.1 uncultured Acetobacteraceae bacterium
CCGGAGATCGAGGACTACGCCGACGCGCTGGCCGACACGGTCGCGGCACTGGGGATCGGCCCGGCGGCGGTCTATGGACGGCACACGGGTGCCTCGATCGCCATGGATTTCGGCCGGCGGCACCCGGCGCGCCTCCTCGGCGTCCTGCACCAGGGTCACCGCACCCGGCGGCAGCTGGCCCATGGTGCCGACCACCTCGGGATGTCCGGCATGGCCGATCATCAGGATGTGCCGGCTGTCGGCGCCGCCGTCGGCGTAGTGCCGCTCTGCCTCGCGATGCACCTTGCTGACCAGCGGGCAGGTGGCGTCCAGGTAGAGCAGGTTGCGCCGCTGCGCCTCGGCCGGCACCGATTTCGGCACCCCGTGGGCGGAGAACACCACCTGGCCGTCGGGTGGGACCTCGTCGAGCTCCTCGACGAAGATCGCGCCCTGCGCCTCGAGCGCCTCCACCACGGTGCGGTTGTGCACGATCTCGTGGCGCACGTAGACCGGCGCGCCGTAGCGGCGCAGCGCCTCCTCGACCACGCGGATGGCGCGATCGACGCCGGCGCAGAAGCCGCGCGGGCCGGCCAGCAGCACGCGCAGCGGACGCAGCGCGACGGTCTCGAGACCGGCTGCGGAAAGGCTGGCGGCTGAATCGAGCAGCTGATCCGGCATGGTGTTCCCCAAACGAGCGACGGGCAGTATATGGCGCGCTGGTGCCGCTGGCGACCACCGGGCAGTTCCGGTGCGTCCTGGGGGCACTGCCTACAGGCATGAACGGCCGAAAGTCGAGAATGAAACTGCCCGCCTCCCTCGCGCTCCGCCTGGCAGCGTTCGCCGGGCTCGCCGCCCTCGCCGGCTGCGGACCGGACGATCCGAACGCCTTCGCGCCGGAATGCGTGCCGGTCGGCATCCTCGCCGAAGCCGCCGACGCGACCAGCTATGACGGGCCGTCGCACGACCTGGCGACCCTGGTCACCCAGGCCAGCGTCGCCGGCATCAACGGCAGCTGCAGCGATGCCGATCACGGCCATGCGCTGCATACCAGCGCCAGCGTGGTCATTACGGTGATGCGCGGACCCGCCGCCATGAGCCGGCACGTGAGCATCCCCTACTTCGTCGCGCTGCTGCACGGCAGCGAGATCGTGCAGAAGCATGCGCTCAGCATCGAGGCGGACTTCCCGCCCAACGTCGACCGGCTCGCCCTGAAGAGCGAGCCGCTGGTGCTGGATCTGCCGATCTCGCGCCGGATGAGCAGCGACGCCTACCGTCTCGAGGTCGGCCTGCAACTGACCCCGCAACAGCTTGCCTACAACCGCGAGCATATGCCGCAATAGCCCCGCAACGGACACCGTCACAGGACCCCGCCATGGCAGAACTCCGCTACACCAAGGATCATGAATGGGTCCGGCTCGAGGATGACGGCACCGCCACCGTCGGCATCACCGACCATGCCCAGGAGGCGCTCGGCGACGTGGTGTTCGTCGAGCTGCCGAAGCTGGAGCGCGAGCTCGCCGAGGGCGAGAGCTGCGCGGTGGTGGAGAGCGTGAAGGCGGCCTCCGACGTCTACGCGCCGCTCGCCGGCGCCGTGCTCGAGGTCAACGAGCTGCTGGTCGAGGATTCGAGCCTGGTCAACCGCGACGCGGAGGGCGAGGCCTGGTTCTTCCGGATGGAGCCCTCGGATCCGGACGCGTTCCACGCGCTGATGGACGAGTCCGACTACCAGGCCTTCCTGGAGGCGAGCTAAGGATGCGTGAAGAAGCTCGCGATGAAGTCGAGCTGGCGGGAGCGATAGGCGGAAAGAGGGTGCGGCGTATCGCCGAACTCGAGCAGCGGGTCATGCTCGCCGGCGGCTGAGGGCCATCGGGCAAGGCCGGGTCCGTTCGGGTCGCCGGTGGCCGCGAAGCGCACCCAGGCTGCCATCATCGCCTGCGACACGGCGCGATCATCGTCGCCGGGTGGCGGCTGGCGGGTGAAGCCGGGACTGTCCAACGTGCCGAACACGTAGCGCAGCTCGTCGGAATGCAACGGCGGCCGGGATCCGGCTCGGTGCGTGAAGAGGTAGCGCCAGGAGGGCTGACCGGACGCGGCGAGGTTGCGTGCCATCATCCGTGCGCCCTCGTAGAAGATGCCGTCGCCCACGATGTCGGCGCCGGCCCGGCTGATCCCGGCGGGCGTCTTTGCGGGATACAGGCCGGCCGCTTCCGCTTTGCGCGGTCCGAACACCGTATCGAGCTTGGCCTGATACGCAGACGGCGTCGCGAGATGCCAGGCGTTGCCGAACATGGATCCCTCATCGGCATTGTTGCCGACGATCAGCGGCACCGGGTTCGGCAAGCCGCCGGCATAGGCATCGTTCGGCTGGCGCGGCAGCACCCAGCCATCGACGATCGGAAACGGATAGGGCGCCGGTCCCATGGACGGGTTCGAGGGGGCGATCGCGAGATTGCGCGACAGCAGGGCGGACGCCGGCATCTGCCGCAGCCTGGCCAGGCTTCCCAACGCGGCACCCTTGGCCTCGGCCTGCTGCGACGTGCTGAAGCGCCAGCCCAGCGCCGGACTTTCCGCGATCGCGCGTGCGAACAGGCCATGCGCGAGCGGGGATGCGAGCAACATCGCGACCGAGGTGGCGCCGGCCGACTCGCCGAACACCGTGACGCGTGCAGGATTGCCGCCGAAGCGGGCGATGTTGTCCTGTACCCAGCGCAGCGCCGCGACCTGATCGAGCAGGCCGTAATTGCCCGAGCTGCGATGCGGGCTCTCCGCCGTCAGTTCCGGATGCGCGAGAAAGCCGAAGATGCCCAGACGGTAGTTGAAGGTGACCACCAGCACGCCACGGCGAGCCAGCGCGGTACCGTCATAGAGCGGCAGTGCGCCGGAGCCGCCGACGAAAGCGCCGCCATAGATGAACACCATGACCGGCAGGCGGTCCGTCGCTCGGCGCGCCGGCGTCCAGACGTTGAGGTAGAGGCAGTCCTCGGAGAATTTCTGCCCGCTTTCCACGCTCCACGGCGCCTGCATGCAGTCCGCGCCGAAGCGCGTCGCATCGCGGATCGCGGTCCAGGATCGAGGCACCCGCGGCGGCGTCCAGCGCAGCGCGCCGAGCGGTGGCGCCGCGAAGGGGATGCCCTTGAACACGCGGACCACGCCGTCGGTGCCGCGCACCGGACCAGACCCGGTTGCCACCACCGACGCCGTCGCCGGGCACGCTGCCATGGCCGCTAGCAACAGGAGCGCGCCGAGGATGCGCCTGGGCCGACAAGGCCAGGGCGCCGCCCTGGACCCGCTCAAGGCGAAGCCTTGAGAATCCATTTACTTAAGAGGTTTCCAAAGGCCAGCCTTTGGCGGGATCGAGCCGCGAAGCGGATCGATGGGGGCGGAGTCCCAATCTCAACCTTTGCTCCGGCTGCGGAAATTGTGCACGGCGTCGAGCGTCTTGCCGACATGGCCGTCCGGGTCCATCGCCTCGTAGCTTTCCAGCACGGTGCCGTCCGGGGCGATGACGTAGGAGGTGCGGCTGGCATAGCCGTGCATCAGCGGCAGGCGCGCGTCGTAATGCGCGGCGATTGAGCCATCGCCATCGGCGGCGACCGGAAACTTGCCTTGGCAGGCGCTGACCGAGAACCGGTCGAGCGTGGCGATCTTGTCCTCCGAGACGCCGATGACGCTGGCGCCGGCGGCCTTGAACTCCGGGATCGCCGCCGCAAAGTCGTGCGCCTCGATGGTGCAGCCCTTGGTGAAGGCGGCCGGGTAGAAATACACCACCACCGGACCGTGCTTCAGCGCCTCGGCCAGAGAGAAGCTGAACTGCTTGCCGTCCAGCGCCGCCTGGGCGGCGAAGTCGGGGGCGTGGGCGCCGACCGGGAGGGCGGCCTGGGCCAGCGGCGCCGAGATCCCGAGCAGCAGGACCGCGCCGAGCGCGTGCCGCGTCATGACCGCGCGTCGGGTGAAACCACCATGCATTCGGAGCGTCCCCGCGATAGTCGTTGACAGGCCTGTATCGCAGCATCGCGCGACAGGCCGGTCAAGCGGGCGCGGTAGACATGGGCGCCGCCGCGGGCGGCACGGATCCCGGCGATCTCGGTGCTACGCCGGGTCGCCACGGGGCGGCATAGTTCGAGGTTCACGCCTTCCGGGAGCAACGTGATGCCGGGCCGCGCCCAATCGGGATAGGTGTCGAGCTGAAAC
>CAXUCM010000158.1:0-5253 GCA_964249315.1 uncultured Acetobacteraceae bacterium
CGATCTCGGTCTTGCGCTGGGTCAGCCGCTTGCCGGTGCGCAGGTAGAACGGCACCCCGGCCCAGCGCCAGTTGTCGATGTTCAGCTTGAGCGCAGTGAAGGTCTCGGTGCCGGACTCCGCCGAGACGTCCGGCTCCTCGCGATAGCCCGCCATCGGGCGTCCCGCGATCATGCCGGCGGTGTATTGCCCGCGCACGGTATCGCGCCAGTCGAGCGGATGCACCGCCGCCATCACCTTGGATTTCTCGTCGCGCACCGCGTTGGCGTCGAACGAGGTCGGCGCCTCCATCGCCACCATCGCCAGCAGCTGCATGATGTGGTTGGGCACCATGTCGCGCAGCGCGCCGGTGCTCTCGTAGAAGCGTCCGCGCCGCTCGACGCCGACCGTCTCGGCGGCGGTGATCTGCACGTGGTCGATGTTCTGCCGGTTCCATAATGGCTCGAAGAAGCCGTTGGAGAAGCGCAGGGCGAGGATGTTCTGCACCGTCTCCTTGCCGAGATAATGGTCGATCCGGTAGATCTGGCTCTCGTCGAGCGAGGCCAGCAGCTTGACGTTGAGCGCGCGCGCCGAGCTCAGGTCCGAGCCGAACGGCTTCTCGATGATGACGCGTCGGTAGCGCTCGTTGCCCTCACGCGTGAGTTCGGCAGCATCGAGCTGCGAGACGATCGCCCCGAAGAAGCGCGCCGCCACGGCCAGGTAGAACACGCAATTGCCCGGCCCGCACAGTGTCGCCAGCTGCTTGTAGGTCTCGGCATCGTCGAAGCTGCCGCGCAGGTAGGACACCCGGCCGTTCAGCCAGGCCCAGGCCTCCTCCTGCAGCGTCACCGCGCTGGTCTTCCGCTGCGCCACGAACTCGCGCATGGTTTCCTCGAGCGTGGCGCGCAGCCCTGCCGTATCGAGATCGGACCAGTCGACGGCGATGATGGCGAAATCCTCGTCCAGCAATCCGGCGCAGACCAAATTGTAGATGGCCGGGATCAGCAGACGGCGGGTCAGGTCGCCGCCGCCGCCGAAGATCACCAGCCGGCAGGGCGGGCTGCGCCTCGGCGTCTCGGCATCGTCCCCTTCCTGGTCATGCGAGTTCGGGGACGCGTCCATGCCCTAGCCCTTGACCTCCGAGACTTCGCCGCCATGCTTCTTCTCGGTGTGATGCTGCTCGACATGACCGCCGAACTGGAAGCGCATCGCCGAGAGCAGCTTCTCGCCGTAATTGTTGCCCGTTCGGCTGCGGAAACGCGTGAACAGCGAGGCGGTCAGCACCGGCACCGGCACCGCCTCCTCGATCGCCGCCTCGATGGTCCAGCGCCCCTCGCCGGAATCCGCGACCTGGCCGGTATAGTCCGACAGCGACTCGTTCTTGGCGAGCGCGCTGGCGCACAGATCGAGCAGCCAGGACGACACCACGCTGCCGCGACGCCAGACCTCGGCGATGTCGGGCATGTTCAGGGTGAAACGCTCATGTTCCGGCAGGTCATGCGAACTCTTGTTGCGCATGATGTCGAAGCCCTCGGCGTAGGCCTCCATGATGCCGTACTCGATGCCGTTATGCACCATCTTGACGAAATGCCCGGATCCTGCCGGGCCGCAATGCAGGTAGCCCTGTTCCGCTCGCGGATCGAGCGACGCGCCGCGACCGGCGGTACGCACCACGTCGCCGATGCCCGGTGCGAGCGCGGCCAGGATCGGATCCAGCCGCTCGACCGCCTGCTTGGCGCCGCCGATCATCATGCAGTAGCCGCGCTCCAGCCCCCAGACGCCGCCCGAGGTGCCGACATCGACGTAGTGGATGCCCTTCTCGCGCAGGCTCGCCGCGCGCCTGATGTCGTCCTTGTAGAAGCTGTTACCGCCATCGATGATGATGTCGTCGTGCGACAGCAGCCCGCTCAGCGTCTCGATGGTCTGCTCGGTGATGCTGCCGGCCGGAAGCATCACCCATACCACGCGCGGCGCGGACAGCTTGCCGACCATGTCGGCGAGGCCGTCCGAGGCGGCGCTGCGCTCGGCCCGCTGCTGCACCAGCGAGACCACGTGCGGATCATGGTCGTAGAGCACCACCTCGTGCCCGTGCCGGGACAGGCGGACGGAAATATTGCCGCCCATGCGGCCGAGACCAATGACGCCGATCTGCATATGCATCTCCAGGAGGCGGGAAGCTGGGTTCGCCGGACGGCTCCGTACCGCCCGGCGCGCGGAGTTCAGGCGACGGCGCGCGCGATCGCCTCGCCGAGCCTGCCGAGACCGGCCTGCAGGTTTCCCTTGATGTGGACGCGCAGGGCACGACGGCCGCGCTCGGCGAGCACGTCGAAATCGCCGCGCGCCTGCGCCGCCTTGACCGTGCCGAAGCTGTATTTCTCGCCCGGCACGGCGATGTCGGCAACGTCGTCGGCGGTGATCTGCAGGAACACGCCGCTGTTGGGTCCACCCTTGTAGGCCTGTCCGGTCGAGTGCAGGAAGCGCGGACCGAACTCCGCGCAGGTGGCCACGTGCAGCGCATCGCGGATCGCCAGCCGCGCCGTCTGGATCCATTCGCGTGTGCCGGCATCGCGCTCGATATAGGCCAGCAACGCCACGTAGTCGCCTGCCCGGGCGCGCCCGAAATGCGCCTTCAGCACCGCATCCAGCGAGCCGCCGCCGAGCGCGCTCGCGTTGCTCGCGTCGGCGAAGAAGCTGAAATCGCCGTCGCTGGCGAACGGGGTCTCGTCCGGCAGCGTGCCGCTCTGGTTGTAGGCGTCGGGCAGCTTGCGCGTCTCGATCTTGCTGGCCTCGACGTCCGGCTGGTCGAACGCATCGATGCCGATGATCGAGCCGGCGACCGCGGTTGCGAACTCCCAGTGGAAGAACTCCTGGGCGATCTGCAGCGACGACGCCAGCGAGATCGTCACCACCGGCTGGCCGGCCTGCTTCAACGCCGCGATCGCCGCGTCCTGCGCCGCATCCGGCGCGTCGGTGGCGCGCAGATAGGCAAACACCCGGTCCTGCCCGTACTGCGCCGGGCTCGCCAGGGTCTCGCCGTCGACGGGGATCAGGCCACGCCCGTTCTTGCCGGTGGACTCCGCCATCAGCTGCTCGAGCCAGGCGCCCATGTCGGCGATCGACGGCGATGCAACGATGGTGATCTTGTCGCGCCCATGCTTCGCGGCGACGCCGAGCACGGTGCCGAGCCGCACGCCGGGATTCTGCAGCGGCGGCGAACCCGGACCGCATGCAAATTCCATCCGTTGCCCGGCATCGAGGAACGCGTGCAGGTCGATGCCGGCGGCGGCGGCCGGAACCAGCCCGAAATTCGACAGCACCGAGTAGCGGCCGCCGATCCCCGGATTGCCGTAGAAGATCTTCCAGAAGCCGTCCTGCTTCGCGACTTCTTCCATGTGCGAGCCGGGATCGGTCACCGCGACGAAATGCCTGCCGGCCTCGTCGCCGACGGCACCTCGCATCTTGTCGAAGAAGTAGGCCTTGAGGATGTTCGGCTCGAGCGTGCCGCCGGATTTCGAGGAGACGATCACCAGCGTGCTGGCGAGGTCGACCTTGCGCTCGAAGGCCGCCACCTGCTGCGGGTCGGTGCTGTCGAGCACGTGCAGCAGCGGAAAGCCGCCGCGCTGGCCGAACGTCTCCGCCAGCACCTCCGGACCGAGGCTCGATCCGCCCATCCCGAGCAGCAGCACCGAGGTGAAGCCGCGCTGGCGGACCTCCTCCTGGAAGCGGGTCAGCGCGTCGAGCCCGGCCAGACGCTCGTCGATGATGTCGAGCCAGGCAAGCCACTTGCCCTCGTCGCCGCCGGTCCACACCGAGGCGTCGCGCTCCCACAGCCGGCGCACGGTGCCGTCCTTGCGCCACGTCTCCAGGCTCTCCTTGAACGCCGCCTCGAGCGTCTCGGGCAGGCTGATCTCGGTCTGCGTCAGCCGGTCGCCGGCAAGCTTCATCTGCTTGGCCGCGACGGCGCCGAGCAGCTGGTCGAACGCGTCGGCGAACGAGGTGACGCCGTCCTCGACCAGCTTCGCGGTGACGCCGGCAAGGTCCAGCCCGAGGCGCTCGGTCTCGGCCAGGACGTGCGCAGCCGCCTCGACATCCTCGACCAGCGCGTTGCGCGGCACGCCGTGGTCGCGGAACGCATCCATCGTCGCCGGCGGCATGGTGTCGACGGTGTCGGCGCCGATCAGCTCCTCGACATACAGCACGTCGCTGTAGGCCTTGTCCTTGGTGCCGGTGCTGGCCCAGAGCAGACGCTGCGGATTCGCGCCGACCGCGGCCAGCTTCTGCCAGCGCTCGCTCGCCGTGACCTTGAGGTAGTGCTGGTAGGCGATCTTGGCGTTGGCGATCGCCACCTTGCCGCGCAGCGCCTTCAGCGCCGCGGCCTCGGGATCGTTGTTCTGCAGCCGCGTGTCGATCGCCTTGTCGATCAGCCCGTCGATCCGGCTGACGAAGAAGGAGGCCACGCTGGCGATCTCGTTGATCGGCTCGCCCTTCGCATGACGCGCCTCGAGCCCCTGGATGTAGGCCTCGAGCACCTTCTCGTAGGCATCGAGCGAGAACAGCAGGGTGACGTTGATGTTGATGCTTTCCGAGATCAGCGTCCGGATCGCCGGCACGCCGGGCTTGGTGCCGGGCACCTTGACCATCAGGTTGCGACGGTCCACCGCCTGCCAAAGCCGTCGCGCCTCGACGATGGTCGGCTCGGTGCGCAGGCCGAGATAGGGCGAGACCTCCAGGCTGACATAGCCGTCGAGCCCCTCGGTCTCATCCCAGACCGGCTTCAGCACGTCGGCCGCGGTGCGGATATCGTCGATCGCCATCGTCTCGTAGAGACTGCTGACGTCGGAATTGCCGGCTGCCACCAGGCTCTTGAACTGCTCGTCGTAGTCGGTGCCGTGCCCCATCGCCTTCTCGAAGATCGACGGGTTCGACGTGACGCCCTTGAGGCCGTCCTCGCGCACCAGCGCGCCGAGCTTACCTTCCAGCAGGAACGATCTCTGGATGAAATCGAGCCAGGGCGACTGCTTGAACTGCGCCAGGCGCTGCAGCGGATTACCGGTGCCTGCGGTACCTTGCGGCTTCTGCACTACGTTCATGTCCCGCCTCCTTCAAGTTCGCCTGCTTGCGCGCCCTGGTCTCCGCAGCTCAACGCGCGGTCCGCCCGGAAGCCACCGCCAATCCACTTCACTCGTTATCACGAAAGCTCGACGCCGCACACCCGGGGGAACCCTGGAAGGCCAGGGGTTTCACCCCTGGACCCCACCAAAGGCTCGCCTTTGGTG
>CAXUCM010000158.1:5263-8248 GCA_964249315.1 uncultured Acetobacteraceae bacterium
CGCCCCCCCGCCCCCCCCCCCCCCCCCCCCCCCCCCCCCGGGTTCAGGGTGGAGCCCTGACCTTGCTGTCGTTGGCCCGGGATGCGGCCGATGCCGAGCCGGCGGTGGAACCATTCGCGCAGCGTCTGGAACGTCACGTAGAGCATCGGGATGATGAAGATGCCGATGCCGCTGGCGGCGAGCATGCCGGCGAACACCGGCGTGCCGACGTCGCGCCGGCTCAGCGCCGCGGCGCCGGTGGCAGTGACCAGTGGCAGCAGTCCGAGGATGAAGGCGAACGAGGTCATCATCACCGCGCGGAACCGCATGTGCGCGCCCTGCCGGGCGGCCTCGCGGATGCTGACGCCTTCCTCCCGGCGTTCCTTGGCGAATTCCACGATCAGGATGCCGTTCTTGGCCGACAGCGCGATCAGCACCACCAGGCCGATCTGGGCGTAGAGATCCAGCGACAGCCCGGCGATGACGATGCCGATCATCGCTCCGAGCACGCCGACCGCGACCGAGAGCAGCACCGGGATCGGGATGATCCAGCTCTCGTACAGCGCCACCAGGAACAGGTAGGCGAACAGCAGCGAGGTCGCCAGGATGATGCCGGTCTTGCCGCTCGCCTGCACCTCCTGGTAGGCCGTGCTGGTCCATTCGTAGTCGTAGCCGGGCTGCAGCGTGCGCGCCGAGATCTGCGTCATCGCGTCCAGGGCGGCGCCGGAAGACTGGCCCGGTGCCGGCGTGCCGTTGATGGTGATCGCGCGGTAGTTGTTGTAGCGCGTGATTGCCTGCGGCCCGGTGATGATCTTGATCGTCGCCAGCGAAGCCATCGGCACGGTGCCGCCGGTGCTGTTGCGCACGTAGATCTGGAAGATGCTGTCGATGCGCGAGCGATCCCTCGCCTCGGCCTGCACGTTGACCTGCCAGACCCGGCCGAACAGGTTGAAGTCGTTGACGTAGACGCTGCCGAGCGTGGCCTGCAGGGCAGTGAAGATGTCGTTGATGTTGACCCCGAGCGCCTCGGCCTTGGTGCGATCGATGTCGAGGTAGATCGACGGGTTGGTGGCGGTGAAGGTCGAGAACACCCGCGCCAGCCGCGGATCGCCGTTGGCGCTGCCGATCAGCCCGAGCATCGCCGAGCCGAGCTGCTGCGGCGTCTGCCCCTGCAGGCCTTCGAGCTCGTATTCGAAGCCGCCGCCGGGCGACAGGCCGATGATCGGCGGCAGGTTGAACGGGAACACCGTCGCCGCCCGGATCGACTGCGCCGCGCCGAACACCCGCCCGAGCAGCGCCTGCACGTGCGTGCTCGCCGCGGTGCGCTGGTCGAACGGCTTGAGCCGGGTGAACACGAAGCCGGCATTCGGCTCCTGCACGGTGTCGAGGAACGAGTAGCCGATCAGCGCGAACGTATGCAGCGCCCCCGGCAGGGCGGCATCGATCCTCTCCACCTGGCCGACCACGGCACTCGTGCGCGCGACCGAGGCGCCGTCGGGCAGCTGGATGTTGGTGAAGAAGCCGCCCTGGTCCTCTTCGCGAAGGAAGCCGAGCGGCAGCGATTTCTGGATCGCGAACACCCCGAAGCCGCACAGCGCGATCACCAGCACGCCGCCGAGGGCGAAGCGCAGCAGCCGGCTGACGATGCGCGAATAGCCGTTGCGGGTATGATCGATGCCGGCCAGCACGCGGCCCATGATGCCGCGGCGCGGACCGGTATGACGCAGGAACACGCCGCACAGCGCCGGCGACAGGGTCAGCGCGTTCAGCGCCGAGATCAGCATGGCGATGCAGATGGTCACCGCGAATTGCTGGAACAGCACGCCCGACAGGCCGGGGATGAAGGCGATCGGCACGAACACCGAGAGCAGCACCAGGGTGATGGCGATGATCGGGGCGGTGATCTGCTGCATCGCCTTGCGCGCCGCCTCGGGCGGCGGCAGGTCCGGCTCCTCCTCCATCACCCGCTCGACGTTCTCCACCACCACGATGGCGTCGTCGACGACGATGCCGATCGCCAGCACCATCGCCAGCAGCGAGACGGTGTTGGCGGAGAAGCCGAGCGAGACCATGCCGGCGAAGGCGCCGATCAGGCTCACCGGCACCGCGCAGGTCGGGATGATCGTCGCGCGCACGCTGCCCAGGAACAGGAACACCACGATGACGACCAGGACGAAGGCCTCCAGCACCGTCTTGATCACCTCGTGCACGGTATCGCGCACGAAATCGGTGCTGTCGTAGGTGATGTTGTAGACCAGCCCCCGCGGGAAGCGGCTCGACAGCCGCTTGAGCACGCCGTTGATCGCGTTGGCGGTGTCGAGCGCGTTGGCGCCCGGCGCGAGATAGACCGCGAGCGCCACCGAGGGCTTCTGGTCGAACCGGGATTCGGAATCCAGCGTCTGCGCGCCGAGCTCGATGCGCGCGATGTCCTTGAGCTTCAGCGAGGAGCCGTCCGGGTTGGCGCGGATGACGATCTGGCCGAACTGCGCCGGCGTGACCAGCCGTCCCTCGGTCTGCACGTTGAGCTGGTATTGCTGATCGGGGCCTGCCGGACGCGCGCCGATGCGGCCGACCGCGGCGACCTGGTTCTGCGACGAGATCGCGCTGGTGATGTCGCTCGGCGACAATCCGAGCTGCACCAGCCGGCTGTTGTCGAACCAGATCCGCATCGAGTATTTCTGCCGCGACAGCAGCGAGGCCTGGCCCACGCCGGTGGTGCGCGAGATCTCGTCGATGATGTTGATCGTCATGTAGTTGGCGATGAACAGCGGATCGAACCTGGCGGTCGGGCTGTAGAAGTTGATGAACATCAGGATCGCCGACGAGCGCTTCTGCACCGTCAGCCCTTCCGCATCCACCGTCGAGGGCAGCTCCGCCTCGGCGGTCTGCACGCGGTTGAGCACGTTGACGGTGTCGATGTCCGGGTTGCTGCCGAGCAGGAAGCTGACGCTCAGATTGTAGGAGCCGTCATTGCCGCTCACCGAGCGCATGTAGATCATCTTGTCG
>CAXUCM010000158.1:8258-8529 GCA_964249315.1 uncultured Acetobacteraceae bacterium
CCTCGATCGGCTGTGCCACCGAGGCTTCCACCACGCTCGCCGAGGCGCCCGGATAGGTCGCCGTCACCTGCACCTGCGGCGGCACGATCTCGGGGAACTGCGCCACCGGGATGCGCGTCAGCCCGACGATGCCGGCCAGCGTGATGACGATTGCGATCACGATCGCCAGACGCGGCCGATCGATGAAGACTCCGGAGATCATCCCACCCTTCCGATGCTGTCGGCGCGCCTATGCATGCGCGGCCTACTGGCGGCTCGGCGTGGTGCCGGG
>CAXUCM010000159.1:0-8437 GCA_964249315.1 uncultured Acetobacteraceae bacterium
TAACCTTTTTATATATGCATTCTCAAGTCAAAGCATTGTGGGGGGCCTGGGCTCGCGCGGGGCCTTAATCGGGTCAGGGGAAAGGCTGTTCGCGCCGGCTGGATCGGGATAGCGCTGCGTCCATGCTTGGTATAAACGATCAATGGTGACACGCCGCGTCTCTTTCATTCGCAGCCTGACCGACATGTTGGACGTGCAGTCCGGTGTCCTGCCGAAGCTGCTGCTCTGTGCCGGCATATCCTATCTCTTCGTTCCGCTGGATCTGATCCCGGACAGGCTCCCCTGGATCGGCCACTTCGATGAGGTCGGCTCCGTCCTGCTGGGGATCTTCCTCGGTCGTGTGGTCGCGGGCCGCACGCTCGCGAAACGGGACGCGGATGCGAGCGCGCGCCTGCAGTCGGCACTCGCGAGCAATGCCGTGCCGCCGCCCGAGCGGAAGCCGAGCGTGTCCGTGGTGATCTGCAGCCATGACCGCCTGAACTACGTGCGCGCCTGCATGCAATCGCTCGCCGGGCAGTCGGTCGGTGCCGACGGCTTCGAGATCATCCTGGTCGATAGCGGCTCGCCGGCTCCGGTCGCGGCCGAGATGCGGCGGATCGCGGAGGCCGCGCCTAACGCGCGGCTGCTTCGGCTCGACGTCTCCGGGGTCAGCCTCGCCCGCAACGAGGGCGCCCGCGTGGCGCGCAGCGACTACGTCGCCTATATCGACGACGACGCGATGGCTACCCCGGACTGGGTCGAGCAGATCCAATACGTGCTCGCCCAGCATGGCGGCGGGGCGGCGGTGCTCGGCGGCAAGGTGCTGCCGAAATGGGAGAGTCCGCTGCCGGCCTGGTGGCCGCAATCGCTGCGCGGCGTGCTGTCGATCATCGAGCATGAAGGCGCGGGGGAGTATCGCACCGAGGCAGTGCCGGCCACGCTCGAGCCCTACGGGGTGAACATGATCCTGCGCCGCGACCTCATGCTGCAGCTGGGCGGCTTCGCCGAGGCGCTCGGCCGACTCGGCCTGGTGCTGCAATCCGACGAGGACGTGCAGCTCGCCTGGCGCCTGCAGGATGCCGGCTACTCGGCGATCTACGATTCCCGCGTCGTGGTCCGTCACTCGATCCAGGCCCGCCGCTTCCGCGCCGAGTGGCTGCTCGCCCGGCTGTATTGGCAGGGCGTGTCGACGGTGCGGACGCGCCGGCTGCTTGGGCGGTCCGGCCTGGTCTGGCGCGAGTTGCCGCGCCGGCTGCTGGTCGAGGTGCTGACGCTGCCGTTCGCCTGGACGGTGCCGAAACAGAGCACCTGGCTGATGGCGCTGCGCTGGCGTCACGCCTATGCGAGCGGATTTACCCGGGAGACGCTCGCCCACGGCGTCGGCAAGCGGAGCCTGTTCCGGCGGAGGCTGACCGCGAACCCGACGTAATCCGACGTCGGCAACCCGGCGCGAGCGGAGGAAAGATCCACGTGCCCTTCGATGGTTTCGAGTTCGAGGCGGAGCGCAAGCCGCCGAGGCGTGGATCGAACGCGGAGCGGCTGTTCCGGCTGCTGTTCGTCGTGGTTGCGATCGGCATGCTGATCATGCCGATCACCGCGACCGGGCTGATCGACATCGTTCACTATGTCAGCGGCCGCTGACGCGGTGCACGGCATGGCAGCCGCTGACGCGGCGGGGCGCCGGATCAGGCCTGGTTGATCTCGATCAGGCTGCGCCGGATGGCGCGGCCGCGATGGATCCTGTCGACGATGAAGCCGTCATCGCCCCATCGGATCGCCCGCGCCATCGCCTGCGCGTCCTCGGTGAAGCGGGCCAGCATCTCGAGCAGCGCCTCGCGGTTGCTGAGGAAGATGTCGCGCCACATCACCGGGTCGGAGGCGGCGATGCGGGTGAAGTCGCGAAAGCCGGAGGCGGCGAAATCGAGCACCTCCTCGCGGGTCTCGCCGGCGAGGTCGTCGGCGGTGCCGCAGATGGTAAAGGCGAGCAGGTGCGGCAGGTGGCTGACGATCGCCAGCACCCGGTCGTGATGCGCCGCGTCCATGATCCGGGTGCGCGCGCCGCAGCGCTGCCAGAGCAGCTCGATCGAGGCGACCGCGTCCGGCCGGGTTCCCGGCGGCGGCGTCAGCAGGCACCAGCGTCCCTCGAACAGCGTGGCGAAGCCGGCATCCGGACCAGAATGCTCGGTGCCCGCCAGCGGATGGCCCGGCACCAGGGCGACGTCGTCGCGAAGCAGCGGCAGGATGTCGCGCAGCATGGACTGCTTGGTCGAGCCGACATCGCTGAGGATCGCACCGGGCGCCAAATGCGGCATGATCCGCGCTGCCACGCTGCCGAGAGCGCCCACCGGCACGCAGAGCAGCACGCAGTCCGCCCCCCGGACCGCCTCGACCGGATCCGTCTCGACGCGGTGCGCGATGCCGAGTGCACGCACCCGCTCGCACACCGAAGCGGCCTGGTCGCAGGCCACGATCTCGCCCGCGATGCCGCCATCCTGCATCGCGCGCCGGGCGATCGAGCTGCCGACCAATCCCAGCCCGATGAGCGCCAATCGCGAGAACATCCTGGATCCTGTGCCTAATCAAGCGGGGTCTGGGGCCTAAGGCCCCAGCGGGTCAAGGGCAGCGCCCTTGCCTTGAGCCGCCCGCACCCGCCAGGCCTCCCGTCCCTGCCAGAGCAGCAGCATCGGCACGCCGATGACGAGGTCGCGTCCCCGCCGGAGCAGCGAGAGCCCGAACGAAAGATGCGGATCGAGCCCGAACAGGCTGCCGAGGGCCACGTAGGCAGCCTCCTGCACGCCGAGGGCCGCCGGCACCAGGAACGAGACCGAGAGGATGCCGCTGGCCACCCCCTCGATCGCGAATGCGGCGCCGAACGGCAGCGAGGCGCCGAGCAGCCGATAGGCGATCCAGACCCAGCCGGCGCCCAGGGTCCAGCCAACGAGATGCACCAGGCAGCCGCCGGCGATGCGCCCGGGGCGGGCGTAGAACCGGTTGATGCGCTCCTGCAGGCGATCGATGCCGCGCAGGGTGGCCGAGGAGACCAGCCGCTGGCTGAGCCGGCGGAACAGTCCGCTGGCACCGCGCTGCGCCCAGATGAAGGCGATCATCGCGACGATGCCGAGCGCCATGCCGAGCCCGACCGGTCCGGCGAGCGGGGTGGCCGGCTCGCGGTCGAGCAGGAGCAGCAATCCGACCAGCACGAAGCCGATCTGGCCGATCACCTCGGCGGTGAGATCGACGATGCTGGCGGCGACGGCGGCCGGCCAGGGCACGCGAGGCCCGCCGAAGCCGGAGGCGGTGGCGCGCATGCCGATCAGGATGCCGCCGAGCTGGGAGAAAGGCAGGCAGGTCATGCCGGCCTCGCGCAGGACCCGTGCGAGCAGCAGCCGCGCGAGACCGGCGCGGATGGCGTCGCGCGGACAGGCGAGGCGCCAGGCCAGCGCCAGCACCGCGGCGCTGGCGACCTGCCAGGCCACCAGCACGGCGAAGCCGCCGAGCCCGACCGAGAGCATGGCGTGCACCACGCTGCCGGCGCCGAGCCAGACGGTGAACCCGGTCAGCAGGGCGAGGCCGAGCAGGCCGAGCAGGATGGAGGCTGTCTTCAAGGTGGCGCGGGCTCTACACCACCGGCGCTCGCGCCGCTATACACCCGCTCGTCATCGGCGGAGGCGCAGGCCAGGCATGAACGAAGCTCCGACCCTGGTCACCGGCGCCACCGGCTTCGTCGGCTCGGCGGTGGCACGCGTGCTGGCCGCCCGCGGCCACCGGTTGCGCCTGCTGGTCCGGCACGGCTCCGACCGGCGCAACCTCGCCGGCGTCGAGGCGGAGCTGGTGGAGGGCGATCTCGGCCGGCCGGAAGGCTTCGCCGCCTGCCTGCAAGGCTGCCGGGCGCTGTTCCACGTGGCGGCGGACTACCGGCTCTGGGTGCCCGATCCGGTCGTGATGATGCGTGCCAACGTCGAGGGCACGCGACGGCTGATGCTGGCCGCCCAGGAGGCAGGGGTCGAGCGCATCGTCTACTGCTCGTCGGTCGCCGCCCTCGGGCTGGTCGGCGACGGCACCATCGCCGACGAGACCACGCCGGTGCACGCGCACGGCGTCATCGGCGTCTACAAGCGCTCGAAATACCGCGCCGAACAGGAGGTGCTGCGGCTGGTGCATGAGCGCGGGCTGCCGGCGGTGATCGTGAACCCGTCGACGCCGATCGGGCCGCGCGACATCAAGCCGACGCCGACCGGGCTGATGATCGCCGATGCCGCGGCCGGGCGGATGCCGGCCTACGTCGATACCGGCCTGAACATCGTGCATGTCGACGACGTGGCGGAGGGCCACGCGCTGGCCTTCGAGCGCGGGGTGATCGGCGAGCGCTACATCCTCGGCGGCGAGGACATGCTGCTGCGCGACCTGTTCGCGGTGGTCGCGGCCGCGGCCGGCGTGCGGGCGCCGCGGATCCGGCTGTCGCAGGGCGTGCTCTGGCCGGTGGCGGTGGCCTCCGAGCTGGCCGCGCGCGGCTTCGGCATCCCGCCGCGGGTGACCCGGGAGATGCTGGCGATGTCGCGGAAGAAAATGTTCTTCTCGTCCGACAAGGCGCGCGCCGCGCTCGGCTACGCGCCGCGGCCGGCGCGCGAGGCGGTGGTCGACGCGGTCGCGTGGTTCCGCGAGCACGCCGCCTGATGCTGCCGCTCGCGACCCTCGCCCTGCTGGTCTGGCTGTATCTGGCGCTGCTGCATGGCCGCTTCTGGCAGGCCGGGCCGGTGCTGCCGCCGCTGGCCGCATCGCTGCGTCCGGACGCCTCGACCTGGCCGTCGCTCTGCGTGGTGGTGCCGGCCCGCGACGAGGCGGGCTCGATCGAGGAGTCGCTGCGCTCGCTGCTCGACCAGGACTATCCGGGTCCGTACGGGGTGGTGCTGGTCGATGACCGCAGCAGCGACCACACCGGGGCGCTGGCGCGCGGCCTCAGCTCGCCGCACCTGCAGGTGCTCGACGGCGTCGAGACGCCGCCCGGCTGGAGCGGCAAGCTGTGGGCGGTGGCGCAGGGCATCGAGCGCGTGCGCCAGCTGATGCCGGAGTCGGACGGCTACATCCTGCTGGCCGACGCCGACATCGTGCACGATCCCCGTCACGTCGCGACGATGGTCGCCAAGGCGATGCGCGACGGGCTGGACCAGGTCTCCGAGATGGTGGCGCTGAGCACGCGAAGCGCGGCCGAGCGGGCGCTGGTGCCGGCCTTCGTCTACTTCTTCCAGCTGCTCTACCCGTTCGCCCTGGTCAACCGGCCCGGGCATCGCATCGCCGCCGCGGCCGGCGGCAGCATCCTGATACGCGCCGCCGCCCTGGCCCGGATCGGCGGCATCGAGAGCCTCCGCCACGCCCTGATCGACGACGTGACGCTGGCGCAGCGGGTCAAGCGCAGCGGCGGCGCGATCTGGCTCGGCCACAGCGTGCTGGCCCGCTCGATCCGGCCCTATCCGCATGCGGGCGACGTCTGGCGGATGGTGGCGCGCACCGCCTACGTGCAGTTGCGTTTCTCGCCGCTGCTGCTCGCCGGCACCGTGCTGGCGATGCTGCTGGTCTGGCTGGTGCCGGTGCTGGCGCTGCTGTTCGCCGGCGGCGCGGCGTCGCTGTTCGGGCTGGTCGCCTGGCTGATCGCCACCGGCTCGGTGCTGCCGACGCTGCGCCGGTTCCGGCTGTCGCCGTTCTGGGCGCTGCTGATGCCCGGCGTGGCGCTGTTCTACGCGGCGGCGACGGTCGGCTCGGCGCTGGACCATTATCGCGGTCGCGGCGTGGTCTGGAAGCAGCGCGCCTACCGCGAGCGGAGGCCGTCGTCGCAGTGAACGGACTCTGGGCAGTAAGCGAGTCCGGGCAGTGAGCGAGTTCGGCCTCGAGGTCGCCTCCGGCAAGGGGCGCGGCGACGAGAACTTCCCCGTCGGCTCGCGCCTGATCCGTGCCGCCGAGCGGCCGCACGTGCACGCCTATTACGGCTTCGCCCGCGCGATCGACGACATCGCCGACAACGAGGTGATCTCGGCCGAGACCAAGCTCGCCCGGCTCGATGCGATGGAGGCGGCGCTGCTCGGCCACGCGCCCCGGCCGGGATCGCCGCCGGCGGAGCTGGCGCAGGCGCGCCGGCTGCGCGACAGCCTGGCGATCACCGGCATCGATCCGGCCACCTGCACCGACCTGGTGGTGGCGTTCCGGCAGGATGCGGTGAAGCATCGCTACGCCGGCTGGGACGAGCTCGCGCACTATTGCCGCTATTCGGCGGCTCCGGTGGGGCGCTACCTGCTGGCGCTGCACGGCGAGGATATGCGCCCCGGTGCGATGCTGGCGGGTTCGGACGCGCTGTGCGCGGCGCTGCAGGTGCTCAACCACCTGCAGGATTGCGCCGAGGATCTCGCCCGGCTGGATCGCTGCTACATCCCCGAACCGTGGCTGGCCGCGGAAGGGCTGGGGGTGGCGGTGCTGCGCGAGCCGCACAGCCCGCCCGGGCTGCGCCGGGTGCTGGACCGGCTGCTCGACGAGGTCGACCGGCTGCACCGCCAGGCGCGGCCGCTGCCCTCGCTGGTGGCGGATCGGAGGATGCGGCTGGAGGCGGCGATGATCGTCGGCCTGTCGCACCGGCTGGCGGCGCGGCTCCGGCGCCAGGATCCGCTCGCCGGCCGGGTCCGGCTGCTCAAGCCCGACATCCTGCGCAGCCTGCTCGGTGCGGCGCGGTCGTGGAGGCGCGGCTGATGCCGGCGGCGCTCGGCTGTGCGGATGCCGACCTCGTCGCGGTCGAGGCGATCGTCGCGCGCTCGGGCACCTCGTTCGCGCGCGGCATGCGCGTGCTGCCGCCGGACCGGCGCTACGCGATGTACGCGATCTATGGGTTCTGCCGGCTGGTCGACGACATCGCCGACGAGCCCGGCCCGTTCGCGGGCAAGTTGCCCCGGTTGCAGGCCTGGCGCACGCGCATCGACGCCCTCTATGACGGTGCGGCCGAGGATGCGCTGGACCGGGTGCTGGCGGCGGCGATCGGCCGCTTCGGGCTGCGCCGCGAGGATTTCATCGCGGTGATCGACGGCATGCAGATGGACGCCGAGCAGGTGATCGTGGCGCCGCCGGAGCTGGAGCTCGACCTGTATATGGACCGGGTGGCGAGTGCGGTCGGCCGGCTCTCGGTGCGCGCCTTCGGCGACGCCTCGGCGCAGGCCGACCAGGTGGCGCACCATCTCGGCCGCGCGCTGCAGATCACCAACATCCTGCGCGACCTCGGCGAGGATGCCGAGCGCGGGCGGCTGTACCTGCCGCGCGAGCGGCTGCTGCAGGCCGGCGTGCCGACCGCCCCCGACGCGGCGCTGGCCTCGCCGCGGCTGCAGGCCGCGTGCCGGGCGATGGCGGCGCGGGCCTGGGCGCATTTCCGCGCCGCGCACGGCGCGATGGCGCGATGCGACCGGGCGGCGATGCGTCCGGCCCGGCTGATGGCGGCGAGCTACGAAGCGGTGCTGTCGACGCAGGAGCGCGCCGGCTGGCGCGAGCCGCGCCGGCGCGTCCGCGTGCCGGCCTGGCGCAAGGCGCTGGTGGCGCTGCAGGCGCTGCGCCGTTGAGCCTCATCCATGTCGTCGGCGGCGGCCTGGCCGGGCTGTCGGCCTGCCTCGACCTGGCCGAGGCCGGGCAGCGCGTGCGCCTCTACGAGGCGGGGCCGGCCTGCGGCGGCCGCGCGCGCTCCTACCTGGATCGCCGGCTCGGCTGCCGGATCGATAACGGCAACCACCTGCTGCTCTCGGCCAACCGGGCCACCTTCGGCTTCCTCGACCGCATCGGCGCGCGCGCCACGCTGTGCGGGCCGGGATCGCCGCTGTTCCCGTTCGTGGACCTCGCGGCGGGACTGGACTGGACGCTGAGGCTGTCGCGCGGACGCATCCCCTGGTGGGTGCTGGCGCCTGGCCGGCGGGTGCCGGGGATGCGGCTGCGCGAGCTGCTGTCGCTGCCGCGCCTGTTGGGAGCCGCGCGGGATGCCTCGGTGGCGGACTGCCTGGCGCCGGGCGCGCTCGCCGACCGGCTGCTGGTGCCGCTCTCGATCGCGGTGCTCAACACCCAGCCCGCGGTCGGCAGTGCGCGGCTGATGGCGGCGATGATGCGGGAGTCGCTGGCGCGCGGCGGTGCCGCCTGCGTACCGTGGTTTCCGCTGGAGGGATTGTCGGAGTCGCTGATCGATCCGGCGGTGGCGCAGCTGCGACGGCTCGGCGTCGAGATCCGCACCGGCTGCCGCGTCGCCGGGCTGCGCGCGCAGTCGGGTCGGCTGCAGGCGCTGACCCTGGCCGAGGGCGAGCAGGTGCTGGGCGAAGGCGACCGGATGGTGCTGGCGCTGCCGGCGCCGGTGGCGGCCGAGCTCGCCGGCGCCGTGCTGCCGGGGTTCGCCGCGCCCGACGCGTTCGAGAGCATCGTCAACCTGCATTACCGCATCGCCCTGCAGAGC
>CAXUCM010000160.1:0-8393 GCA_964249315.1 uncultured Acetobacteraceae bacterium
GTCTGGGGCCTAAGGCCCCAGCGGGTCCAGGGCGGAGCCCTGGCCTTGGCGCAGCAGGTCGCAGCGGTAGTTTTCCACCAGCTCGGCAATCGGCAGGCCGTCGTCGGTGCGGACCAGGATGGCCCGGTTTCGGAACAGATACTCCGGCATCGGTGCGTCCGGCGGCCAGAGCAGGGTGCTGGACACGATGTGCCGTTCGAAGCCGAGCGATGCGACCACCTTGCCGAACGGGATGTCGGTGCTGTCGAGCTGTCGGTTCATCGCCGCGGTGAGGCGACCGGGGACGTACCAGTTGATCGCCTCCGAAAGCACGAGCGGGCCGCATCTCAGCCGGACGTGCCGGCAGCGGACCGGCTCGTCCGCCTCGATACGGAGACGCATGCGATCCGGTGCCTCCATTGCGGCTGAGACGTCGTCGCGAAGCTCGGCCCGGAGGACCGGCGGATCCGCCAGTCGATGCACAAGGCACCAGCGTTCAAGCGCGAGCGTGGCGCTCGCCTGGGTGAGCAGGTCGGCGCGGAGCGGCTCGATCAGCGCGAGGGAAGCGGTCCGCGCGAGCCGCACGGCGTCAGGGGCTGGAGCGGATCAGCCGCTTGATCGCGCTGCGCGGCCGGCCGGATGCCAGCCCGATCTCACGATCCTGCGCCTCGAGGATTGCCTTGGCCGGCGCGTCGCCGTCGAGGCCGATCAGCTCGGCGGCCGGCACGCGGCGGTTCGAGCTCTTCGAGCCGTCCTCGTAGAGGATGTCGAACATGACGAAGCTGCTGAGGATACGTTTCTTCGGCGGCACGGTAACGAGACTCCAGGAATGTCAGAGCGGCAGTTCGTCGGTGATTACCGTGAAGCCGGTCAGGCTGCAGGGACCGAAGGTCGTGGCGATGGCGACGTCGGTGGCATCCCGGCCGCGGGCGAGCAGGATCCGGCCGATGCGCGGCGTGTTGTTGCGGGCGTCGAAGCTATGCCAGGCACCGCCCAGATAGACCTCGAACCAGGCGGCGAAGTCCATCGGCCCGTAGGGCGGCGGCGTGCCCATGTCGCCGAGGAAGCCGGTGCAGTAGCGGGCCGGGATGTTCAGGCAACGGCACAGCGTCACCGCCAGATGCGCGTAATCCCTGCAGACGCCGCGTCGCTCGCGGTGCGCGTCCGAGGCGGTGCGTGTCGCGCTGGCATGCTGATAGTTGAACACGATATGGGTGTGGACGTAGTCGCAGACTGCCTGGACGCGGTGCCAACCGGTCGGTCCGCTTCCGAACGTTGCCCAGGCGATGTCCGACATCGCATCGGTATCGCAATATCGGCTGCCGAGCAGGAACACGAGCGCCTCGTCGGGCAACTCCTCGATCGGGTGTTGTGCAGCTTCGGGCGAGAGCACGTCCGGCGCGCCGCTATCGGCGATGAGGAACTGCGTGGCGATGGTGAGCTGGCCGGCGGGGGCGAGGATCCGGGTGCAAAGGTTGCCGAAGCCGTCCGTGTAGGTGCGTGCGGCGACCGGCTGGTCGGATTGCGGATGCGTGAAGCTGATCTGGTGCGGCGAGAGCAGGTCCGCGTGCCGGGATGGGTGCGGCGTCAGCATCAGCAGCATCGGTGTCGGCTGCGACACCTGATAGACGATCTCATAGCCGGCGCGAATCTGCATCGCGCGGCCGGCCTGTCAGCGGAACAGGCGGCTGGAGGCAGGCGCCGGCGTTGCGACGATGCCACTCTCGGCGACCACGCGCTCCTGTCCCCCACGGACATGCTTGACGCGATATTCACGGTCGGTGGAGTCGTTCGGGAGCAGGCGGACCACGGTGTACGGACCGACATCGACCTGGTAGGTCGAGCGCCTGATCTCGATCGTGTCGCCGATTGCGTAACGATGGCCTGCCATGTCGTGATCCCTGAGATTGCAGGCCAGCGCTGCGGCAGACCTGCCGGAAGGCGGGCCCGCCTGTTCTGCTGCTACTCGGCCTTGAGGTTGACCGCCGACACCTTGCCGCGCTGGCCGTTCTCAAGCTCAAATGCCAGCTTCTGGCCCTCGTTGAGGCTGCTCATGCCGGCGCGTTCGACGGCCGAGATGTGCACGAAGACGTCGCTCGAGCCATCGGTGGGCTGAATGAAACCGAAACCCTTGGTCGGGTTAAACCATTTGACGGTGCCGCTTGGCATATCCGTTCTCCTGAACTCGGAGGCCACCAGAAAGACGACCCATCTGCTCGATCGCAACGAAAGGCCGACTTTGGGACGGACTGGCTGACGGAACGAAACACCGAGACTGTTATATGGACCGAACCGGGCCGCTTGAACACCCCCCCGTTCAACGAACGAGGCTGGTGAGCACCGGCGGCAGGACACCCTGGACGCCGGACACCACGATCTGCACGCCGATGCAGAGCAGGATGAAGGCGACCAGGCGGGTGACGATGCGCGCGCCGGGACGGCCGAGCAGCCGGACGACGCGCTCGGCGCCGGCATAGACGATCCAGACGAGGACGCAGACCAGGGAAGCGGCCAGCGTGACGCCGGCGCCGAACGACAGCAACGGGCCGACGCCGCCGTTCGGCGGCCGTTCGGCACTGAGCGCGATGGCCACCGAGATGCTGCCGGGACCGACGGTGAAGGGCATCGTCAGCGGGAAGAACGCCGTCTCGGCGACGTCCCCGGCGGCAGCGGTGCGGCCGTCCTGGCTGGCCTGTCGTTCCTTCTTGGCTTCCTGCACCTCCGGCGCCTGCAGCAATCCCCAGGCGCGCACCGCCACCACCAGGCCGCCGGCGATACGCAGCGCGCTCAGCGTGATGCCGAAGAAGTGCAGCAGCGCGCTGCCGCCCCAGAGCGAGACGAACAGGATCAGGAAGCCGTAGAGCGCCACCTGCCGCGCCAGGGTGGCGCGTTCGGCGCTGGTCCGGCCCGCGGTCACCTCGGCGAACACCAGGGCCGCGCCGAGCGGGTTGACGATCGAGAACAGCGCCGGAAAGGCGAGCAGGAAGGCGCCGGAGACGCCGGCGAAGTTGGCCGCTTCCGGCGCCAGGATGATCGGGATCGGCGGCATCGCTGTCAGCCCACGACCGGGCGGCTCTCGCACGGCAGGCACGCCAGGGCGCGCGTCGCAATGCGCCGCAGCGTGGCCCGGTCCGCCCCGGAGGTCGCCTGCACCGCCATGCCGAGTGCGACGGTCGAGAGGTATTCCGCGATCTCCAGCGGGTCGGTGTTCGCCGGCAGGTCGCCGCTCTGGAGTGCCTGATCGAGCCGGCGGCGCAGGGCCTCGAGTTGCGCCGCGCGACGCGCGACCAGCTCCCGTCGGATCGGCTCGCCATACTCGGAGCAGGCGAGCGCGCTGTTGGTGCCGAGACAGCCGGGCGGATGCGATCGGTCGGTGAGCGCATCGGCGTAGCCGAACAGCAGGCGCTCGGCGACCGCGCGGGCCGTCGGCGCGTCCAGCGCCTCGCGGGCGAAATCCAGGTAGTTGCTCTGGTAGCGATCCAGCGCCTTGCGGAACAGCTCCTCCTTGTTGCCGAACGCGGCGTAGAGGCTTGGCCGGGTGATGCCCATCGCCTCGGTCAGGTCGGTCAGCGAGGCGCCCTCGAAACCCTTCTGCCAGAACACCCTGAGCGCCAGGCACAGGGCCGCGTCCACGTCGAACTCTCTCTGCCGTCCCATTCTCGTTGGTGTCCCAGCGGCACGCTGCCGATCATGGTTGAGGTTCTAGGCCGCTTGACAGAAGCCGTCCAGCAACCATACTAATCGGTATTATACTGGTTGGTATGTAATTTTGACCAGTCTCCGGTCTGTGTCTCCGATGAAGCGGACTTATTGAAACGATGAACGAAATCAGCGCAAGCCGGCTGGAGCCGGCCGGCTCAGAGCAACGCAAGCAATCCGATGCGGCGCCCCGATCCCGGCGCCGACCCGCGATCGCCGCCGCCCTCGTCCTGCTCGCCGGCGCCGCCGGCTCTGCCGGGCTGTTCTGGAGCGAGCACGCCGCGCCGCCGCCCGCGGCACCGCCGCCGCCGACGGTGACCGTGGCGCTGCCGCTGCACCGGCTGGTGTCGAGCCAGACCGGCTTCCTGGGCCAGTTCTCCGCGGTCGACGATGTCGAGATCCGGGCCCAGGTCGGCGGCTACCTGACCGAGATCCGTTTCACCGACGGCCAGGTCGTGCACAAGGGCGACCTGCTCTTCGTCATCGATCCGCGTCCGTACCGGATCGCGCTCGATCAGGCGGCGGCGGGGCTGCAGACCGCGCAGGCGCAGCTCGATCTCGCCACCCAGGAACTCTGGCGCGCCCAGCAGCTCAGGCAGACCAGCTTCGGCACCGCCGAGACCGTCGACGAGCGCATCCAGCAGCAGCGCTCGGCCGCGGCCGCGGTGGCGCAAGCCAGGACGGCGATCCAGACCGCGACGCTCAACCTCGAGTTCACCCACGTCGTGGCGCCGTTCGGCGGCAAGGTCAGCGCGCATCGCGTCTCGGTCGGCAGCCTGGTTGCCGGCAGCAACGATGGCGGCTCCACCACGCTGCTGACCACGCTGGTCTCGCTCGATCCGATCCATCTCGACTTCGACATGAGCGAGAACGACTACCTGACCTTCCGTCGCGCGCTGCAGAGGCAGGGTGGCGGCCGCGGCGGCAGCGGCATCGGCACCGCCGTCGAGGCCGGCGTCGGCGACGAGGAGGACTGGCGCCGGCACGGCGCGATCGACTTCATCGACAATGCGATGGATAGCGGCAGCGGCACCATCCACGTGCGGGCAAGCTTCCCCAATCACGACCTGTTCCTGGCACCGGGCCAGTTCGCGCGGCTGCGTCTGCCGCTCGCCGGTGCCGCTCCGGCGCTGCTCGTGCCGGCCGACGCGGTCGCGCTCGACCAGTCGCAGCAGAGCGTGCTGACGGTCGATGCCGGCGGCAAGGTGGTGATGAAGACGGTGCGCACCGGCGGCATCGACGGCGGCCTGCGCATCATCCGCGACGGTCTCGCCCCCACTGATCGGGTCATCATCAACGGCCTGATGCGGGCGATGCCGGGTGCGACGGTGACGCCGGTCGCGGGCACCATCCGCGAGCAGGGCTAGGCCGCTTCGATGCGCTTCTCCCACGCCTTCATCGAGCGCCCGATCTTCGCGATCGTGCTCAGCGCCTTCATCAGCATCATCGGCGCCGGCGCGCTGTTCACGCTGCCGATCGCGCCCTATCCGGAGATCGCGCCGCCGACGATCCAAATCACCACGACCTATCCCGGCGCCTCGGCGCTGGTGGTGAGCCAGACCGTGGCGACGCCGATCGAGCAGCAGATCAACGGCGTCGAGAACATGCTCTACATGAGCAGCCAGGCGACCGGGGACGGCAAGCTCACGGTCACCGTCACGTTCAAGATCGGCACCGATCTCGACACCGCCCAGGTGCTCACGCAGAATCGCGTCACCACCGCGCTGCCGCGCCTTCCGGACGACGTGCAGCGGCTCGGCGTCACCGTCAAGAAGAGCATCCCGAACATCCTGATCCTGGTGCATCTGTATTCACCGGACGGATCGCGCGACCAGCTCTATCTGTCGAACTACGCGACCCTGCACGTCAAGGACATGCTGAGCCGGCTCGACGGCGTCGGCGACGTGCAGGTGTTCGGGTCGCGCGACTACGCGATGCGCATCTGGCTGGACCCGGACCGCGTGGCCTCCTACGGGCTGAATGCCGGCGAGGTGGTGGCGGCGCTGCGTGCACAGAACGTGCAGGTCTCCGCCGGCATCCTCAACCAGCCGCCGCTGCCCTCGTCGGAGCCGTTCCAGATCAACGTCCAGGCGCTCGGTCGCCTGCATGATCCGGAGCAGTTCGGCGACATCATCATCAAGTCGGACCATGCCGGACGGGTGACGCGGATCCGCGACGTCGGACGCGTCGAGCTCGGCGCGCAGGATTACGGCTCGAACGGCTATCTCGACCGGCGCAACGCGGTGCCGATCCTGGTGTTCCAGCAGCCCGGCTCGAACGCGCTCGCGACCGCGCAGCGCGTGCGCACCGAGATGGCCGGCCTGTCGCGCGAGTTCCCGCCCGGCCTCGCCTACGCGATCATCTACGACCCGACCGAGTTCATCGCGCAGTCGGTGCGCGAGGTGGTCAAGACGATCCTGGAAGCGATGCTGCTGGTCGTCGGCGTGGTGATCCTGTTCCTGCAGACCTGGCGCGCCTCGATCATCCCGATCGTCGCCATCCCGATCTCGCTGATCGGCACCTTCGCGGTGCTCGCCGCCCTCGGCTTCTCGCTCAACAATCTTTCTCTGTTCGGACTGGTGCTCGCCGTCGGCATCGTCGTCGACGACGCCATCGTCGTGGTCGAGAATGTCGAGCGCAACCTCCGGCTCGGCTTCTCGCCGCACGAGAGCGCGCACCGGACCATGGACGAGGTCGGCGGGGCGCTGATCGCCATCGCCCTGACCCTGTGCGCCGTGTTCATCCCGTCGGCGTTCCTCTCCGGCATCACCGGACAGTTCTTCCGCCAGTTCGCGGTGACCATCGCCGCCTCGACGATCATCTCCTGCTTCGTGTCGCTGACCCTGAGCCCGGCCTTGTGCGCGTTGCTGTTCCTGCCGCACGAGACACACGCGCCTCGCCGACGCGGCACGATCGCGACGCGCGCGCTGGCCGGCCTCCTGGGCGGCTTCTTCGGCCTGTTCAATCGCGGCTTCGAGTGGCTGTCGGCGGCTTACGGGCGTCTCGCCGCGCGGCTGATCCGGGCCACGCTTGCCATGCTGCTGCTCTACGCCGCCCTGATCGGCATCGCGGCGGTGCAGTTCGGCCGCGCGCCGACCGGGTTCATCCCCGAGCAGGACCAGGGCTACCTGATCAACATCGTGCAGCTGCCGCCGGGCGCCTCGCTGGATCGCACCGACGCCGTGCTGAAGCGCGCGGTCGACATCATCATGTCCACCCCCGGGGTCGCCCACGCGGTGCCGTTCTCGGCGCTCGACGCCACCACCTTCACCTATGCCTCAAATTCGGCCACGATCTTCGCCAAGTTCGATCCGTTCGACCAGCGGGTGCGACGCGGGCAGAGTGCCTTGAAGATCCTGGCCGACATGCATGCGCGGCTGAGCCGGATCCAGGACGCCTTCATCCTCACCATCCTGCCGCCGCCGGTGCAGGGCATCGGCAGCGCCGGCGGCTTCAAGCTGATGCTGCAGGACCGCAACGGCGCCGGCCCCGACGCCCTGGCCGCGGCGGCGCAGCAGCTGGTCCGCGCGGCCAACGCCTCGCCGCAGTTCGCCGGCGTGTTCACGCTGTTCAACACCCGCACGCCGACGGTCTACGCCGACATCGACCGCGAGCGCGCGCAGAAGCTGGGCGTACCGCCGGCGCAGGTGTTCGAGGCCATGCAGGTCTATCTCGGCTCCGCCTACATCAACGACTTCAACTATCTCGGCCGCACCTTCGAGGTGGTGGCGCAGGCCGACGGCAGGTTCCGCCGCGACATCGACGACATCGCCCGGCTGAAGACGCGCAACGCCTCCGGCCAGATGGTGCCGATCGGTACCGTGGCACGCTTCTCCGACGTCACCGCGCCCTACCGGGTGCCGCGCTACGACCTGTTCCCGGCGGCGGAGATCATGGGCGCGACGGCGCCGGGGGTGGCCAGCGGCACCGGGCTCGCGACGATGGAGCGGCTGGCCGGGAGGCTGCCGCCGGGCTTCGGCTTCGAGTGGACCGACCTTGCCTTCCAGCAGCGGCAGGTCGGCACGCCGACGCTGCTGATCTTCGGCGCCTCGGTGCTGTTCGTCTTCCTCGTGCTGTCGGCGCAGTACGAGAGCTGGAAGCTGCCACTGGCAGTGATCCTGATCGTGCCGATGTGCCTGCTCGCCTCAGTCACCGGGCTGCTCGCCCGGCACATGGACATCGACATCCTCGCGCAGATCGGCTTCGTCGTGCTGGTCGGCCTGGCCGCGAAGAATGCGATCCTGATCGTGGAGTTCGCCAAGCAGGCGCAGGAAGCCGGCGCCACCGCCGCCGAGGCCGCCGTCACCGCGGCGCGGACCCGGCTGCGGCCGATCCTGATGACCTCGCTCGCCTTCATCCTCGGCGTGATCCCGCTGATGCTGGCGAGCGGCGCAGGCTCGGAGATGCGCCAGTCGCTCGGCACCGCGGTGTTCTCCGGCATGCTCGGGGTGACGCTGTTCGGGCTGCTGTTCACGCCGATCTTCTACGTCGTGATCGCCCGCCGCCGCGCCGGCGTTTCCTCGCGTCGAGCAGCCGAGCGGGTCCGGGTGTAAGCGCCAGGGGAGTCCCTGGACCACGCCAAAGGCGAGCCTTGGAAATCCTTTTTTAGAGTCGGGGTCTGGGGCCTGAGGCCCCAGCGGGTCCAGGGCGGAGCCCTGGTCTTGAAGGTTTTGCATTAGCGTTCGCTCGCGGACCCCGCTCCAGCGCGGGGGTTT
>CAXUCM010000161.1:0-8355 GCA_964249315.1 uncultured Acetobacteraceae bacterium
CTCGGGCGATGCCGCCGCCGGCGCCGCCGTCGCGAATCGTCGAGATCGGCCGTCGCCAGTCCGGGCTCGACGACACCAGCTGGCGCATGCTCGGCAACGGCCGGATGCGGCCGCAGCGCACGCTCGACCTGCATGGCCGCACGGCGCAGGCGGCGTTCGCCGCACTGCACGGCTTCCTGCTGGCCGCTCAGGCCGAGCAGCTGCGCTGCGTCGAGATCATCACCGGGGTCGGCTCGGGCGAGACCGGCGGCGTGCTGCGTCGCGAGCTGCCGTTCTGGCTGAGCCGGCCGGACCTGCGTCCGCTGGTGCTGGCGGCGGTGCATCCGCACCCCGGCAACCAGGGCGCGGTCCGGGTGTTGCTCCGTCGCAGGCAGGCGACGAGGAAGCCGAGATGAAGACGTTGCGCCTGGTGCTCGGCGACCAGCTTTCCGACCGCCTCGCTTCCCTCGCCGACCTCGACCCCGCGCACGACCTGGTGCTGATGGCCGAGGTGCGCGACGAGTGCACCTACGTCCGCCACCACAAGAAGAAGATCGTGCTGGTGCTGTCGGGCATGCGCCACTTCGCCCGCAGGCTGCGCGATCGCGGCGTGCGCGTCCGCTATGTCGGCCTCGACGACCCGGACAACACCCATTCCATACGCGGCGAGGTGCTGCGCGCGGCGCAGGCGTTCGCGCCCGACCGCATCGTCGCCACCGAGGCCGGCGAATGGCGCCTGCTCGAGGACATGTCCGGCTGGGGACAGGCCAGCGGCATACGCACCGAGATCCTCGACGACGACCGCTTCCTCTGCTCGCACCGTCAGTTCCGGCACTGGGCGGACGGAAGGCGCGAGCTGCGCATGGAGTTCTTCTACCGCGAGATGCGGCGCGGCCACGGCGTGCTGATGGACGACGACCAGCCCGCCGGCGGACGCTGGAACTTCGATGCCGAGAACCGCAAGCGCATGCCCGGCACCGTCCAGCCGCCGGCCGCACCCTCGTTTCCGCCCGACGACGTCACGCTGCAGGTGATCGCGCTGGTGGCGCGCGAGTTCGGCGCGCATTTCGGCGCGCTCGAAGCGTTCGACCTGCCGGTCACCGCCGAACAGGCCGGCCTGGCGCTGGACTACTTCGTCGCCGAGCGGCTGGCCGGCTTCGGCGACTGGCAGGACTTCATGCGCGCCGGCGACCCGGTGCTGTTCCACGCGCTGATCTCGACCTCGCTGAACACCGGCCTGCTCGACCCGCTGGTCGCCTGTCGCGCCGCCGAGGCCGCCTTCCGCCGGGGCATCGCGCCGCTCGCCGCGGTGGAGGGCTTCATCCGGCAGATCATCGGCTGGCGCGAGTACGTGCGCGGCATCTACTGGCTGCGCATGCCGCAATACGGCCGGCTGAACGCGCTCGGGGCGACGCGTCCGCTGCCCTGGTTCTACTGGTCGGGCGAGACGGCGATGAACTGCATGGCCCAGGTGGTGGCCGACACGAGGGCGCACGCCTACGCGCATCACATCCAGCGGCTGATGATCGTCGGCAATTTCGCGCTGCTGGCCGGGCTCGATCCGGACCAGGTCGACGAGTGGTACCTGATCGTCTACGCCGACGCCTACCAGTGGGTGGAGATGCCCAACGTGCGCGGCATGGCGCTGTTCGCCGATGGCGGGGTGATGGGCTCCAAGCCGTATGCCGCCTCCGGCGCCTACATCAACCGGATGAGCGACTACTGCTCGGGCTGCGCCTACGACGTCAAGGCGGCGACCGGCGCGCGCGCCTGCCCGTTCAACTTCCTGTACTGGGACTTCATCGCCCGCCACGCCGAGCGGCTCGGCCAGAACCCGCGCATGGCGATGCCGGTGCGCACGCTCGCGCGCATGGACCCGCAGCGCGTCGCCACGATGCGAGAGCAGGCGGCGGAGTTCCTCGACGGGCTGCAGCACGCGCCGTCTCCGGCATCGTCGGCCGGTTGATTGTCAGGCAGGAAGCCCGCGCATATTGTCCGACATATCGCCGGTCGCGAGCGGAGAGTGCGCCCCGCGAACGCGGCATCAAATGCGCGGGCCAGAAGGCCTGCCGCTCGGGGAGTACGACGACCATGACGCATGCTTCACCCTGCCCCGGCCTGCGCTGGCGGCTCGCCTCCGGGCTTGCCGCGGCCGCCCTCGCCGGCAACCTGGCGGGTCCTGCTCGCGCGCAGGCGACCGACCAGTCCGGTGCGCAGGTCGTCGGCACCACCTCGACGGCCACCTGCACCAACAGCGCGCCCAGCCATGCCTCGCTGTCCGGCATGATCGTCGGCTTCTCGCAGTCCGAGAACGAGCAGAACCCGTTCCGCGCGGCGGAGACGAAGTCGGTGCGGGCGGCGGCGAAGACCGCCGGGGTCTCGCGGCTGCTCTACACCAACGCCAATGACGACCAGGCCAAGCAGGTCGCCGACATCGAGAGCATGATCAGCCAGGGCGCAAAGGCGATCATCGTGGCGCCGCTGAACGCCACCGGCCTGCAGCCGGCGCTCGAACAGGCCGCCGCCAAGAACATCCCCGTGGTGACCATCGACCGGGTCACCGCCGGCACGCCGTGCCGCAACTTCATCACCAATATCGGCTCCGACTTCCTGGTCCAGGGGCAGCGCTCCGCCGATGCGCTGGCGGCGGCGACCGGCGGCAAAAGCGAGATCGTCGAGATCCAGGGCGCCTACGGCAACGCCGTCGAGACCGAGCGCACCCAGGGCTTCGCCGACGGGCTGAAGCAGCATGCCGACATGCACCTGCTCGCCGCCCAGAGCGGCAACTGGTCGGCCACCGACGCGCAGCGGGTGATGGAGCAGATGCTGCTCGCGCACCCGAGCGCCAACGCGCTGTACTCGCATGCCGACGTGATGACGCTGGGCGCGATGCGGGCGATCCAGCAATCCGGCAAGCGCGCCGGCCGCGACATCGCCATCGTCTCGATCGACGGCACCAAGGCGCTGGTGCAGGCGATCTCGGCCGGACGCGCGCAGGCCGACGTCGAGACCAACCCGCGCTTCGGGCCGCTCTCGTTCAAGGCGCTCGGCGACTGGTTCGCCGGCACCGCGGTGCCGCAGAAGCTGATCATGAAGGACGCGCTCTACACCAGGGACAACGCGTCGGCCGCCCTCAAGCGCGCGGCTCCCTACTAGCCCCGGCGCGCGGCTCCCGCCCATGCTGTTGAGGACGCAGGATCTGGGCAAGAGCTTCGGCGCGACGACCGCGCTGCGCGACGTCGCCTTCACCCTGCAGGCGGGCGAGGTGCATGGGCTGATGGGCGAGAACGGCGCCGGCAAGTCCACCCTGATCAAGCTGCTCACCGGCCTGCACCAGCCGAGCGCCGGCACGATGTGGCTCGAAGACGTGCCGGTCGCCTTCGACAGCCCGCGCGCCGCACAGCGCGCCGGCATCGCCGCGGTCTACCAGGAGATCAACCTGATCCCCGAGCGCAGCGTCGCCGCCAACATCTTCCTCGGCCGCGAGCCGCGCCGGCTGGGCTGCCTGACCGACCAGCCGCGCATGGTGCGCGAGGCGAGTGCGGTGCTGTCGCGCTACGGTCTCGACATCGATCCGCGTCGGCCGCTGCGCAGCCTCGGGCTCGGCATGCAGCAGATGGTCTCGATCGCCCGCGTGGTCTCGCTCGGCGCGCGCGTGGTGATCCTGGACGAGCCGAGCTCGGCACTGAGCGGCGCCGAGGTCGAGGTGCTGTACGGCGTGGTCGGACAGCTCCGTCGCGAGGGCCACGGCATCGTCTATGTCAGCCACCGTCTGTCGGAGTGCTACCGGCTGTGCGACCGGCTCACCGTGCTGCGCGACGGCCGCGTGGTGGAGAGCGCCGCCGCCGCCGAGCTGCCGCGCGGCCGGCTGATCGCGGCGATGCTCGGACGCGAGGCGACGGCGTCGACACCCAGCCGCAGCGAACGCGCCGAGCGCGCCCGCTCGGTCGAGGCCGATGGCGGCACGCCGGCGCTCGCCGTGCGCGGCCTGTCCTGGCGGCGTCGCGTCGTCGACGTGTCGCTGTCGGTGCGTCGCGGCGAGATCCTCGGCCTCGCCGGCCTGCTCGGCTCCGGGCGCACCGAGACGCTCAAGGCGATCTACGGCGCCGAGACGCCGGAGCGCGGCGAGGTGCGGCTGGGGCAGCGACGGCTCGCCGCGCCGACGCCGGCGCGCAGCATACGCGGCGGCCTCGCCTTTCTCTCGGAGGACCGTCGCGCCGAGGGCATCTTCCCGCTGCTTTCGGTGCGCGAGAACCTGACCGCCGCGGTGCTGCCGCGGATCTCGCGCTTCGGCGTGGTCTCGCGCCGGCGGCAGACCGACTTGGTCGCGCGCTACGTCCGCGCGCTCGGCATCAAGACCGCCGGCGCCTCGGCGCTGATCTCCGAGCTCTCCGGCGGCAACCAGCAGAAGGTGCTGATCGCGCGCGCCCTGTGCACCGAGCCGCGCGTGGTGATGCTGGACGACCCGACCCGCGGCATCGATGTCGGCGCCAAGGCCGAGGTGCATCGCGCGATCCGGGCGCTGGCGGCAGAGGGTCTCGGCGTGCTGGTGACCTCCTCGGAGGTCGAGGAGATCATGGAGCTGGCCGATCGCCTGGTGGTGCTGTCCGAGGGCGCGGTGTCGGGCGAGCTGGAGACCGCCGGACGCGAGCCCGACGACGTGCTGGCGCTGCTCGCCGGCGCCGAGGGTGCGCACGCGTGAGCGACGTCGCGGCAGTGTCGTCCCGGCCGCCGGCGCGCCTGCGCCTGGGCTCGATGCGGCTGTGGAGCGTCTACATCGCCTTCGCTGGCCTGGTGCTGTTCGATCTCGCGGTGACGCCGGGCTTCCGCAACCCGGCGGTGATCCGCAGCCTGCTGTTCGAGGCGGCGCCGGTGATCCTGATCGGTCTCGGCCAGAGCCTGGCGATCGGCACCCGCGGCATCGACCTCTCGGTCGGCTCGGTGATGGCGCTCAGCTCGGCCGTGATCGGCGTGATGCTCGACTCCGGCCAGGGCGCGTCGCTGGCGCTCGGCATCGCCGCCGGGCTCGGCAGCGGCCTGCTCAACGGCGTGCTGGTCGCGCTCCTGCGCATCGACCCGCTGATCTCCAGCCTGTCGCTGCTGGTCGCGGCACGCGGGCTCGCGCAGGCGCTGCTCGGCGGCGCCCGCATCGACATGCCGGTGGACGGCCCGATCGGCTGGCTCGGCGGTGCCACGGTCTCGGTGCTGCCGGTGACCGCGCTGATCGCGCTCGGGATCGCGCTGCTGTTCGGCTTCATCGTCCGCCGCACCACGCTCGGGCATTACGCGATCTTCGCCGGCGCCAGCCGCACCGCCGCCTTCCTGGCCGGCCAGCCGGTGCGCACGACGCTGGTGTTCGTCTACGGTCTGAGCGGCCTGCTCGCCGGCATCGCCGGGCTGTTCGCCACCGCCCGGCTGGGTGCGGCCGATCCGAACTATATCGGCGTGCAGTTCGAGCTCGACGCCATCGCCGCCGCGGTGATCGGCGGCACGCCGCTCTCCGGCGGACGCGTCTCGACGGTGGGCACGATCTTCGGCGTGCTGCTGCTCGGCGTGCTGGATGCGAGCTTCATCATGAACAACGTGAGTTCCACCTACGCGCAGATGCTCAAGGCGGCGTTCATCATCGCCGCGCTGTATCTGCAGCGGGCGGGGGGCTGATCCGATGTCGGGAGCCAGCCTGCGCGTCGCCGCCAGGGACCGGCGCTCTCCCGGCGCACGTCTGGTCGAGCTGGTCCAGGCGCGCGGCGCCATCGTCGTGCTGGCGGTTACCGCACTCGTGGCGAGCCTGGCCTTCCCGGACTTCCGCCACCTCGAGAACGTGCAGGACATCGTCACCGCCGCCTGCTTCCTCGGCCTGGTCGCGATCGGCCAGACCTTCGTCGTGATCATGGGCGGCTTCGACCTCTCCGTCGGCTCGATGGTCAGCGTCGGCACCGTGCTCGCCGCCTACGCGGTGCCGTACGGCTGGGCGGCGGCGCTGCTGCTGCCGATGGCCGCCGGCGTGCTGGTCGGGCTGATCGACGGGGTGCTGATCGCGCGCGTCCGCATGGCGCCGTTCATCGTCACCCTCTCCGCGCTGCTGGCGCTGAAGGGCGCCGCCGTCGCCCTCGCCGGCGAGAGCATGGTGATCAGCCATCCCGGCTTCTTCGGCCGCCTCGCCAACGGCCAGGTGCTCGGCCTCAACACGCTGATCCTGATCCTGGCGGCCGCCTTCGCGCTGGCTTCCCTGGTGCTCAACCGCACCCGCTTCGGCGCGGCGGTGTTCGCCATCGGCGGCAACGAGGAGGCGGCGCGCATGCTCGGCATACGCGTGGCGCGGGTGAAGATCACGACCTACTGCCTCAGCGGCGGCCTCGCCGGCCTGGCCGGGGCGCTGCTCGCCGCGCGCCTGAGCAGCGGCCTGTCGGCGGCCGGCAACGGCTACGAGCTGCAATCGATCGCCGCCGCGGTGATCGGCGGCGTGCTGCTCACCGGCGGCGTCGGCACCATGACCGGCGCGCTGGCCGGCGTGCTGCTGCTCGGCATCATCAACAACGTGATCAACCAGATCGGCACGCTGAGTGCCGCCTATCAGGGCCTGGCGAGCGGCGTGTTCCTGCTGCTCGCGGTCATCATCCAGTCCGGACTGACGCGCGGGAGACGAAACTGATGGTCGATATCGCCGAGGCCCTGGCCGTGCTCGAACGCGACGGCGTGGTTGGCTGCAAGGGCGGGTTCAGCCGCGAGTGGGTCGAGCGGATGCGCGAGGACCTGATGGACGCGTTCTGGGAGGCGATCCAGCGACCGGGCGGTGCGATCGGACGCGGGCCGCGCCGCTGGTATGTCGAGCTGCATCCCGAGGCGCTGGGCGGCTTCGTCGAACTCTGCACCCATCCCTGGATCGACGCGACGGCGCGCGCCGTGCTCGGCCCGGACTACCAGATCGTCGAGGTCGGCTTCGACACGCCGTTCCAGGGCGCGCAGAACCAGCCCTGGCACCGCGACTTCGCAGCCCCGCCGGAAACCTGGCGCGACCAGCGCCTGACCTCGCTCGCCTTCAACGTCACCGGCGTCGACGTCACCCCGGAGATGGGTCCGTTCGAGGTGGCGCCCGGCACGCAGTGGGAGCAGGGCGGCGACTGGCCGCACGGCATGTTCCCGCCGCGCGAGGCATGGGACCGCTTTGCCGCCGGCGCCGTGCGCAAGTTCCCGCAGATGGGCGACATCTCCTGCCGCTCGGCGCTGACCATCCATCGCGGCACCGCGCATCCCTCGCCGATCGCGCGGCCCGTGCTGGTGCTCGGCATCGACGCGCCGGGAGCGGGCCACGCCGCACTGCACGACATGACGGTGACGCGCGCCTATCATGCGGCGATGCCGGCTGCGCTGCGCGACCACCTGGTCTGTCGCGTTGTCGACGAACTCGTCCCGATCACGCAGAAGCATGACATCGAGGGGCTGGTCATGGGGGTTGCGTAGGCGAAGGCCAGGGCTCCGCCCTGGACCCGCTCAAGGCTCAGCCTTGAGAATCCATTTGTCTGAACGGGGCAGTTTCCGAAGGCGCAGATGTTGACAGGTCCGGGAGGAGCTTGGCCTTGTCAGACTTCAGTCTGGGCGGACCAGTAGGCGATCGGACGTATCCTCCAACTCGTGATCACACCGGCGTCGACGAGCGGGCCTCCCTTGACGATCTCTTCTGCCGATTCGGCAGTATCGGCATCCAGCACCCATAATGCCCCGGCATCGTCCGCAAAGGGGCCGGCGGCCCGCAGCTGGCCGTTCTCGAGGAATGGACGACAAACAGGATTTCAAAGGCTTCGCCTTTGATCGGGTCCAGGGGTGAAACCCCTGGCCTTCCTTGCAAACAAACAGCATCGGGGTTCAGACCCAGCTGTCCTGATCGGCCCGGCCGGCACCTACGCCGGACGCCAGTCGGTGCGGCTGGCGAGCCAGCGGCGCAGGGCCAGCAGCGTGCTCTCGTCGGCGACGATGGCGGACAAGGCCGCCACGCAGTCGGGCGCCGGCACCGGGCTGAGCTGGGCCGTGTGCGCGGCGCTCGCCAAAGCCGGGTCGGCGATCGCGCTGCTGCAGGCCAGCCGCCACTGCGCGACCAGCGAGGCCGAGGTCAGCGGCTGCAGCACCAGGGCCGCGTCCAGCCGGGCCGCTGCCGCCGTCGCCCTCCAGGCATCGAACAGGCGGCCGTCCGGCGCCCGGCCGAACGTGCCGCGATAGAGCTCCGGCAGCGTCGGCACGTCGGCCAGCGCCGGGTCGCGCACGGTGGCCCCGTTATCGCCGAGCGAGAAGATCGGGCGCAGCCTCGGCACCGCGCCGGCGCCGCTGAGTGCGGCACAGCGCGCCGGCACGTCGCGTCCGCTCAGCAGGATCGCATCGACG
>CAXUCM010000162.1:0-2430 GCA_964249315.1 uncultured Acetobacteraceae bacterium
GACCACCGCGGCGCAGCTGGAGTTCCTGCGTTTCCCGCTCGGCGAGATGGCGGACAAGCAGGCGGTGCGCGCCCATGCCGCGCGCCTCGGCCTGTCCGTCGCCGACAAGCCGGACAGCCAGGATCTCTGCTTCGTGCCGGCCGATGCCGCCTATGCCGACCTGGTGGAGACGCGGCACCCGGAGATCGCCGGCGCCGGCGAGATCGTGGCCGAGGATGGCAGCGTGCTCGGTCGCCATCAGGGCATCGCCCGCTACACGGTCGGCCAGGGCACGCGGCTGGGCGATGCGGCGCGTCGCGAGGGCGAGCGCCAGCAGGTCGTGCGCATCGAGCCGCAGGCGCGCCGGATCGTGGTGGCGCCGCGCGCCTCCGCCGGGCGGCGCACGCTGCGACTGCGCGCGATGAACTGGCTGATCCCGGCGCCCGTGCACGCACCGCTGCGCTGCACCGTGCAGCTGCGCGCGCGCGAGCCGGTGCGCGGCGCTGCGATCCACGCCACGCCGGATGGCGCCGAGGTGCGGCTCGATGACGGCGCGCACCCGGCGCCCGGCCAGGCCTGCGTGCTCTATGACGGCACCCGCGTCCTCGGCGGCGGCTTCATCTGCCGGGACTGACGCGAAGGCAATCCGGACCGGCTCTTTACGTCGGAAAGGATTTCCTTACGTTGGCCGTCATGATCATCAGCAGGCTGACCAGCAAGGCACAGACGACGATCCCGCAGCCGGTGCGCATCGCGCTGGGGCTGCAGGAAGGCGACGAGCTCGCCTACACGATCGAGTCGGACCGGGTGCTGCTGAGCCGCCGGTCGCGGCCGGTGCTGCCGGAGGATCCGTTCGAGAGCTTCTCCGAATGGGAGAGCGAGGCCGACCGACGGGCCTATGCCGGGCTTTAGCGTCTGGAACGTCGTTCGGGTCCCGTTTCCCTACAGCAACCGTCCGATCGTGCAGCGCCGGCCGGCGCTGGTGGTCGGAGCGCGCAACTGGGCCGGGGGACCGCCCCTGCTCTGGCTGCTGATGATCACCAGTGCGACGCACCGGCACTGGGAAGGCGACGTCGAGATCCTCGACCTCGAAGCCGCCGGTCTGCCGGCGCCCTCGATGGTTCGCTGCGCCAGGATCACCACGGTTGAAATCCGGGATATCGATCCGCTCGGCGCGCTGCATCACGGTCAACGGCCCATGATCCGCGGCCAGGTGCTGGCCGGCTTGCACGTGACCCTTCAAGGCCAGGGCTCCGCCCTGGACCCGCTCAAGGCTGAGCCTTGAGAATCCATCTGCTTCCCAGAGGCCAGGATCATCGGGGAGAACGCCATGTCTGAGGGCAGGCTGGTCATCGGCACCAGGCGCTATTCCTCCTGGTCGTTGCGCGGCTGGCTGGCAGTGCGCCTGGCCGGGCTCGACGTGACCGAGCACGTGATCCCGCTCGCCGACGGCCCGAGCCAGGCGATCCGCGAGGCGACGCCGACCGGCATGGTGCCCTGTCTCGAGCATCGCGGCGCGCTCGTCTGGGACAGCCTCGCCATCGGCGAGTATTGTGCCGAGCTGCAGCCGAGCCTGCTGCCGGCGGCGCCGATCGAGCGCGCCCGCGCCCGCAGCATCGCCGCCGAGATGCATGCCGGCTTCCGGGCGTTGCGGCTGGCGATGCCGATGAATTGCGGCCGCACGGGGATCCCGCTTGCCGGCGGCATCCGCGACGACGTCGCCGACGACGTCGCCCGGATCGATGCGATCTGGTCGGCGGCTGCAGGACCCTACCTGTTCGGCGCCGACTTCACCCTGGCGGACGTGATGCTGGCGCCGGTGGTCTCGCGGCTGCTGTCCTACGACGTCGCGCTGAGCCAGGCTGCCTTCATCTATCGCGATGCGGTGCGCGCCCACCCGCTGATGCAGGCCTGGTATGAGGCCGCTGCCGCCGAACCCGCATCGTGGCGGCTCGAGCGCTACGAAACGATCCGCTGAGCTTTCTCCCTTGGGCATCGCGATCGTCCTGCCGCCGCGCGAGGGGTTCTCGCCGTCGGCGGTCGGTGCGATCGGGCTGCTGGTGCGTCGTCTGAGCGATGCCGCCGAGCCCATCATCGGCGCGCCGTCGCGCGAGGCGCCGTTCGCGGACCGGAACTTCATCCCGGCCTTGCCGGTGCGCTGGCCGCCGGCCGGCCCCGGCCGCTACACGGCTTCGGTGGCGCGCGTGCTGCGCCGGCTCCGGCCCGGCCTGATCGAGGTGCATAACCGTCCGGAGGTGGCGCTGGGACTGTCGCGTCGCTTCCCTGCGACACCGCTGACGCTGTTCCTCCATAACGATCCGCAGGCGATGCGGCGCGCCCGCAGCCCGGCCGAGCGCGAGCGTCTGCTCGGGCATATGCGGGTGGTCTGCGTCTCGGCGGCGTTGCGCGCGCGCTTCGAGGACGGGCTGCGTCCGGGACGCGCCGTCCCGG
>CAXUCM010000162.1:2440-3353 GCA_964249315.1 uncultured Acetobacteraceae bacterium
GGGTCAGCCTGCGCGATCGCCGGGTGGTCGTGCTCGGCGGCGGCGACACCGGCATGGATTGCAACCGCACGGCCATCCGCCAGGGCGCAGCGTCGGTGACGTGCACCTACCGCCGGGACGAGGACAACATGCCGGGTTCGCGTCGTGACTATAAGAACAGCCGGGAGGAGGGCGTCGAGTTCCTGTTCAACCGGCAGCCGATCGAGATCGTCGGCGCCGACCGGGTCGCGCCGGCGAGCCCGCCCACCCCGTTCCTGACCGGGCTGGGTCCGCAGGCCGCCGCCGCCGGGATCCGCCTGCACGGCCACCTGCCGCACGCGGCGGTGCTGGCGGCGATGGCGCGTGCGGCGATCGTGCTGGTGCCGAGCCGCTGGCAGGAGCCGTTCGGCATGACCGCGCTGGAGGCGCTGGCCTGCGGAGCGGCGCTGATCGTCTCGCCGCGTCCGGGGCTGCTGGAGGTGGTGGGCGACGCCGCCCTGCAGGCGGAGCCCGACGATCCCGCAGCGCTCGCCGGCGCGATCCTGCGGCTCGCCGGCGACGAGGCGCTGCGCCGTCGCCTGTCCGAACAGGGTCGCGCTCGCGCTGCGCGGTTCGAGGCCGGGGCGGCGCGCGCGCGGCTCGCCGTCCTGCGCCGGGACCAGGCGGGACTTGCCTGAACGCGTCCGAGCCGCCACTCCGCTGGCGATGACATCGGCTCTGCTGCTCCGCTGGCTCGACCGGCTCGGCCTCGCCGCCACCCTGCTCTGCCCGATCTTCCTCGTGCACGGGCGCGGGCTCGCCGAGGCGATGATCGACGTCGCGGCGAGCGGCTTGCTGCTGCGGTCGGCGCTGGCGCGGGACTGGTCGTGGCTGCGGCAGGGCTGGGTGCGCCTCGCCGCCCTGTGGTGGCTCTGGCTGGTGATCTGCTCGCTGC
>CAXUCM010000162.1:3363-8353 GCA_964249315.1 uncultured Acetobacteraceae bacterium
CCAGGCCGCCACCGGGGGCAACCTGTTCGGCGAGGCGCGCTTCCATGACGGCACGCTGACCGGTCCCTACGACAAGCCGCGCGCGGCCGCACCGCTGTCGCGGCTGCTGTTCCCGACCCTGCTGCCCGCCGCCGCGTGGCTGCTGCGGTATGGCCGCGCGGGAATCATCGGCGCGGTCGCGCTGCTGCTCGCCGGCCTCGCGATCATCGTGCTCGCCGGCCAGCGCATGCCGCTGCTGCTCACCGGGCTGGGCCTGGTGGCGGCCGGGCTGATGCTGCGCCGGCTGCGCGTCGCCCTGCTGGCCTGCCTCGCCGCGGTGCCGGCGCTGGTCGCGGTCTCCGCGCTGGTCTCGCCGCGCAGCTTCTTCCATCTGGTGACCCTGTTCGAGCGGCAGCTGCGCCATTTCGGCGCGAGCCCGTACGGTCGGATCGACGCCCGCGCGATCGTCATCGCCAGCGACCGGCCCTGGACCGGGCGCGGCTTCGACGGGTTTCGCAGCGGCTGCACCGATCCGCGCTACTTCCACGGCCTGCCGCCGCTCTCGCCCGCCGGTTCCGACGGCGGCGGCGCGGCGTTCTGCGTGCAGCACCCGCACAACCACTACCTGCAGGCGCTGACCGATGCCGGCCTGCCGGGGCTGCTGCTGTTCTGCCTGCTGGTGCTGTCCTGGCTGGCGGTGCTGGCGCGCGGCCTCGGCCGGTCGAAACAGGATCCCATCCTGCAGGCCCCCATCCTGCACGCATGGCGGGCCGGGCTGTTCGTCGCGGTGCTGATCCAGGAATGGCCGATCGCCTCGACCAGCGCGTTTACCAACCTGCCGCTGGGCGGCTGGTTCTTCCTGCTGCTGGGGGTGGGGCTCGCCGCCGGCACCGCCTATATCGAGCCGGACAGGAAAGGCCGCCCGGATGTCTGAAACCCAAACGATCCCCGTCACCGTGCTCACCGGCTTCCTCGGCGCCGGCAAGACGACGCTGCTCAACCATATCCTCACCGGCCAGCACGGCCGCCGCTATGCGGTCATCATCAACGAGTTCGGCGAACTCGGCGTCGATAATGACCTCGTCGTGGATGCGGACGAGGAGGTCTTCGAGATGAACAATGGCTGCATCTGCTGCACCGTGCGCGGCGACCTGATCCGCATCCTGGGCGGGCTGATGAAGCGGCGCGGCCGCTTCGACGGCATCATCGTCGAGACCACCGGGCTCGCCGACCCCGCGCCGGTGGCGCAGACCTTCTTCGTCGACGAGCAGGTCCGCGCGCGCACCCGGCTGGACGCGGTGGTCACCGTCGTCGATGCGCTGAACCTGCCGGCGCGGCTGGCTGACAGCCGCGAGGCGCAGAACCAGATCGCGTTCGCCGACGTCATCGTGCTGAACAAGACCGACCTGGTCACCGAAGCGGCGCTCGAGGCGGTCGAGGCGCGCATACGCACCATCAACCGCTTCGCGCGGATCCATCGCAGCCAGCGCGGCCAGCTCGACGTGGCGCTGCTGCTCGACCAGGGCGGCTTCGACCTCAAGCGCGCGCTCGAGCGCGACCCCGACTTCCTGGAGTCCGACACGCACGGCCACGATGACGAGGTGCAGAGCCTGTCGTTCGAGCTGGACGCGCCGCTGGACGCGGCGAAGTTCCAGGCCTGGATCGGCGCCGTGCTGCAGGAGCAGGGCGGCGACATCCTGCGCTCGAAGGGGATCCTCGCCTATGCCGGCGAGAACCGGCGCTTCGCCTTCCAGGCCGTGCACATGATGGCGGACGGCGACTTCATCGGTCCCTGGAAGCCGGACGAGTCGCGCCGCTCGCGCCTGGTCTTCATCGGCCGCAACCTCAACCGGCCGCGCCTGCGCCGCGGCTTCGAGAGCTGCGCCAGCCGATGAGCCTGGCGCTCGGCGGCCGCGGCACGGTGCGCCAAGCGGAGGGCTGCATCACCGGCTGCGCCGTCTCGCGCGATTCCAGCCGGGCGGCGTTCGCCACCGCCGAGGGGGTGCTGCACCTGGCCGCGGTGCGGACGGGAGATGCGGCGTGGCGGCAGCTCGAAGTGCATGACGGCTCGACGCTGTCGCTCGCGGCCGATACCGGGCCGCAGGATTTCCTCAGCGGCGGCGACGATCACCGCCTGTGCCGCATCCTCGGCGGCGACCTCTCCGCACCGCCCGGACAGTGCGTCCGCGAACTCGGACGCGGCCGGCGCTGGGTCGAGCACGTCGTCAGCGTCGTGGACGGCAGGACCGGCTGGATCGCCAGCGCGCACGGCAAGCAGGTCGAGCTGCGCGACGCGGCGGGCACGCTGGTGCGCGCCTTCGAGCATGGATCGACGGTGTCCGGCCTCGCCTTCGATGCCCGCGGCAAGCGGCTGGCGGCGTCGCATTACGGCGGCGTTTCGCTGCGCTTCGTCCAGGCGAAAGGCGATGCGCCGCGGCTGCTGGCCTGGAAGGGCAGCCATCTCGGCGTCGCCATCCATCCCGCCGGCGAGGCTGTGGTCAGCACCATGCAGGAGAACGAGCTGCATGGCTGGCGGCTGGCCGACGGCCACAACATGCGGATGAGCGGCTATCCGCAGAAGATCCGGTCGATGTCGTTCTCGCGCAACGGCAGGTGGCTGGCGACGTCCGGGGCCGAGACCGTCGTGCTGTGGCCGTTCTTCGGCGGCGGTCCGATGGGTCGCGAACCGACGGAACTCGCCGGCGTCCCGGGCGTCCTGTGCGAGCGCGTAGCGTTCCACCCGCAGCACGAGATCGTCGCCGCCGGTCATGCCGACGGCACGGTGTTGATGGCCGAGCTCGGCAGCCGGCGCGTGCTGCCGGTCTGCGACAGCCAGGGATCGGCGGTGTCGGCACTTTCGTTTTCCCCAGACGGGTCCATGCTTGCCTTCGGCACGGAAGATGGACGCATGACGCTGGTCGATCTTTCGGCATCGCAAGGGTAAGCCGCGGCCAGAGATAAAGATTCGGTAAAATTTCACCGTCAGAACGCAACGTTTTGCAAAACTGTTGTGGTGTATGGCATCTCCGCCATCGCATGATGGTCCGGTTCAAACCGACCGGAGCACCCTCCCATGCCTTCGAACGATCACAGATCCCAGGCCGACCTGCTGCCGCTCTCGCTGGTGACGACCCCGCAGGCCGCGCGGGAAATTGCACTGCAGCAATTCGAACATCTTGACGTGCACTACGACAAATCCTTGCGCACCTGCTGGTCGCACGCCGTGCTCGGACGCAGCTTCGGTCGCGCGACCAGCTTGCTGCTCTCCGATGTCCGACAGCTGCAGGTCAATTTACGCGAACTCTTCGCAGCCCAGATCTCGCAAAGATTGGATCCGATCCGTTATTTCGTATGCGCGTCTAGAATCCCGACCGTCTACAATCTTGGTGGCGACATCGTCTTTTTTGCGGATCGGATCCGCGCCGGTGATGCGGCTTCGATGCGCGCCTACGCCCTGCAATGCATCGACGTTATCCATTCGAACTATAATGCCTTTGACATACCATTGATTAATATAGCTTTGGTACAAGGCGATGCGTTGGGGGGCGGCTTCGAGAACGCTCTCTCCCATGACGTCATCATAGCAGAACGATCTGCACGGCTCGGGCTTCCGGAAGTGCTGTTCAACCTGTTTCCTGGAATGGGCGCATACAGCTTCCTGTCGAGACGGATCGGCGCCTTCGCGGCGGAGAAGATGATCATGTCCGGAAAGCTGTACGACGCCGTCGAGCTGCACGCGATGGGCATCGTCGACGTGCTCGCCGCCGACGGCGAGGGCGAGGCCGCCACGCGCGACTACATCGAGCGCAGCTCGCGCAAGTTCAATGCGCAGTACGCGCTGTGCCGAGCCCGCCGTCAGGTCAACCCGGTCACCCTGGACGAGCTGCGTCGCGTCGTCGAGGTCTGGGTCGAGGCGGCGATGACGGTGACCGAGCCCGACCTGCGCAAGATGGAGCGGCTCGCCCTGGCCCAGCAGCGCAGGCTGCGTTCCGGCGCTCCCGTGCAGATGCACGCCGCGGAGTAGCAGGCATGCAGGGCCCAGGGCTCTGCCCCAATCCCAGCGCCAAAGGCCTCGCCTTTAGAAACCTCGTCGAAAGCAAATGGATTCTCAAGGCTTCGCCTTGAGCGGGTCCAGGGCAGAGCCCTGGCCTTTGACGGGTCACCTGCAAGGCTCGCCGGTATCAGGCCGATGAGGTTCCCGACTGCGTCCCGGTCAGGCGCCATTCGCGCTCGAGATGCGACAGCTCCTGGCGCAGCCGGTGCACCAGGGCGACGCGCATGCTGTCGATGTTGTCCGCCGTGATGTCGCGGCCGCCTGCCGCATCGCGGATCGAAGCGGCGCCGATATTCGCGGCTCCGCTGCACAGCGCGTGCAGCTCGAAGCGCAGGTCGGTCATGTTCCGCGACGCGCCGGCAGCCTCGATGCGATCGATCAGGCTGCTCGCATCGGCGATGAAGCTATGCAGCAGCTCGGCGACGAAGCCGTCGCCGCCCAGGGTGCGCAGCTCCGCCAGCACCTCGAAGTCCAGCACCGGCAGCTTGCGCAGGAAGCGCGGATGCTCGGTGATCAGCGTGACACCGTCCGGCTGCGCCGGCGCGACCATCGACTCTACGGTATCGACCAGCAGCGCCGGCATGACCGGCTTGGTGATGCAGCCATCCATGCCGGCATCGGTGCAGCGGCGCTCGGTCTGCTCGGTCGCATCCGCGGTCAAGGCGAGGATCGGCAAATGCGGCGTGGGCGCTGCCCCCAGGCGGAACATCCTGGTCGCTTCCAGGCCGTTCATCTCGGGCATGTTGACGTCCATCAGCACCAGGTCGAGCGGCCGGCTCTCCATCATGTCCAGCGCCTGCAGGCCGTTCGCCGCCATCAGCGCCCGGTGCCCCGAGCGTTCCAGGATCTTGCCGATGACCCGGCGATTGATCTCGTTGTCGTCGGCCACGAGCACGGTCAGGCTGCGCCCGGCGCGGCGCTTGCCTTTTTCCCACGCCGCCAAGCTAGGGGCGGGCG
>CAXUCM010000163.1:0-8225 GCA_964249315.1 uncultured Acetobacteraceae bacterium
GCATCAAGGGCGCTGCCGTCGGCGGCGTTGGCGGCCACATGGCCGGACATCACGGCCTCGTCGGCGCCGCGGCCGGCTGCGCGGTCGGCCACCACATGGCGAGCAAGAAGGCCAAGGCAGCCGCAAACCCGCCGAGCTGAACGCGGCCGGGCGGCAGGATCAGCCGAGCCGCTGGACCATCCCCGGCATCGACTGGCTCATGCCGCCCGGACCGATCTCCTGCGTCATCGTCCCGTCCTCCGGGCCCGTCCGGGCTGGTCGGGGCGGTGGCCAGAAGGCGCTCGCGATGCCGTCCTGGATCGCCTGCAGTTCGAGCTGCACCCAGTCCAGGAATTCATGCAGCCCGCGCACGATGATCTGCTCGATGGTCTGATCGGCGAGCGAGGCGCGCAGCTCCTCGAGACGCTCGAGGATGGCGCCGCTGCCGCGCAGCCCGTAATCCGTGCGAAGCTGCCCGAGCGCCCAGTCGACCTGGCGCAGGGTCAGCGACAGCGAACGCGGGAACGCGTTGTTGAGCAGCAGGAAGCCCGCGACCGCCTGCGGCGCCAGCAGTCGCGGCATGTTGCGACGATAGGCGTGGTAGGCCGCGGCGGCACGCAGCAGGGCGTTCCACTGGCTGACATCGACCTCCGAGCCGACGCCGGCCTCCCGGGGCAGCAGCGTGTGGTACTTGATGTCGACCAGCCGGGTGATCTGGTCGGCGCGTTCCAGATACTTGCCGATCATGTAGAAGTACCAGCCCTGGTCGCGATAGAACGTGCCCTCGGTGATGCCGTAATGGGTCTGGCATTCCTGCTTGAGGCGGGCGCAGAGGGCGGAGAGCTGCGACGGGCGCACGTCGTTCTCCGTCAGCCGGCGAACCCAGTTGTGGAAGACGTTGATGTGGCTCCACATCTCGGTCGAGATCAGCGGCCGCAAGGTGCGTGCGTTCTCGCGCGCGACATGCACGATGCTCGCGATCGAATTGTGGTTGCGCCGGTCGAGCAGGTAGAACGAGACCACGTTGCCGGCGGTGGCCTTGTCGTGCGTCGCATAGAACTGCGCGTCATCGGCATTGATCTGCACCACCGACGACCAGCCGTCATCGCCCTGGCCGGTGCGCACGAAGGTCTCGGTGACGTCGAGCACGCGGGCGAGGTTCTCCATGCGCTCGAGATAGCGCGCCAGCCAGACCGTGCTCTCGGCATAACGCGACAGCAGATCCGAGCCGCGGCTCGGGCCCGGCTCGGCGGTCGGATCGCTGCCCTGGGCCATCGTCATGCCAGCACCCAGGTATCCTTGGAGCCGCCGCCCTGCGACGAGTTCACCACCAGCGAGCCACGGCGGAGCGCCACCCGGGACAGGCCGCCGGGCAGCACCCAGGTCGACCGTCCGGTGACCGCGAACGGCCGCAGATCGACGTGACGGGCCTCGACGCCGGTGTCGCAGAGCGTCGGCGCGGTGGAGAGCCGGATCACCGGCTGGCTGATATAGTTGGCGGGGTCGGCGAGCAGCTTGGCGCGGAACTCCTCCAGCTCGGCGTGCGAGGCGTGCGGTCCGATGATCAGTCCGTAGCCGCCGGACTCGCCCACCGGCTTGACCACCAGCTCCGGCAGGTGCGCCAGCGTGTAGGCCAGCCCGTCCGGCTCGGCGCAGATATGCGTCTCGACATTGTGCAGGATCGGCTCCTCCGACAGGTAGTAGCGGATGATCCTCGGCATGTAGGCGTAGATCGCCTTGTCGTCGGCAACCCCGGTGCCGACCGCGTTGGCGATGGTGACATGGCCCGCGCGCCAGGCGTCGATCAGCCCGCGCACGCCGAGCTGGCTGTCCGGCCGGAACACGTCGGGGTCGAGGAAGTCGTCGTTCAGGCGCCGGTAGATCGAGTGCACCGGGCGCAGCCCGGCGATGGTGCGCATGTAGACGCGACGATCCTCGACGATGAGGTCGCGGCCCTCGACCAGCGGCACGCCCATCTCGCGGGCGAGGAAGACGTGTTCGAAATAGGCCGAGTTGTAGATGCCGGGCGAAAGCAGCACCACCTGCGGATCGCCGACGCCATGCGGGGCGGCCTCGGCCAGCGCCTGCTGCAGGCGCGCGCCGTACTCGTCGACGCTGCGCAGGCGGATGCCGGCGGCGAGATCCGGCAGCACGCGCAGCATCATGTGCCGGTTCTCGATCACGTAGGAGACGCCGGACGGCGTGCGGGCATTGTCCTCCAGCACCAGGAAGCGGCCTGCGTTATCGCGGACGATGTCGGTGCCGTTGATGTGCACGTAGACGCCGAGCGGCACGTCCAGCCCCATCATTTCGGGGCGGAAATTGGCGTTTCCGACGACCAGCGCGCGCGGGATGATGCCGTTCCGGAGGATGTCCTGCTCGTGGTAGATGTCCCACAGGAAGCGGTTGATCGCGGTGACGCGCTGGGTGACGCCGCGCTCGATGACGTCCCACTCGCGCGCGGTGATCACGCGCGGGATCAGGTCGAAGGGCAGGATGCGATCGATCGCGTCGCGGTCGGAGTACACCGTGAAGGTGATGCCGAGATTGTAGAGCTCCGCCTCGGCGCTGGCCGCGCGCCGCCGCAGCTCCGGCAGGTCGAGGCGGTTCAGCCGGCCGCGGATCAGCCCGATGCCGTCATGATCGGGCTCCAGCCCGTTCATCAGCTCGCAGAAGAAATCGCCCGTCTCGCAGCCGGCGAGCAGGCCGGACCCGGTGCGCGCCGGATCGTCAGCCGGGATCATGCCGTCCCGCGTCCGGTACGTGCGGTCGTGGGCCGATCCCGGTCGCAACCGGAGGTCAGGCGGGAGAGAGTCATGGCGTCCACCTGCGTGAGGGCGCCACAGCCAAGCAAGATTTGCCGGCTGCGCCAAGCACGATCTGTGCGGCGCGTTGCGAGCCGCGGATAGGCCGCCTATGAAGGCAGGCCGCGGATGGGTGGCCGAGTGGTTTAAGGCAGCGGTCTTGAAAACCGCCGCAGGTGCAAGCCTGCCGTGGGTTCGAATCCCACCCCATCCGCCATGGATCGGGGCTCCGCCCATCGCCGCGTCGCGGCTCGATCCGCCGAAGGCTCGCGAGGCAAGAAAGGCGACCACCTCGGCGAGCGTCGCCCGAAAGGGTTGTAGTGACCGATCAGCAATAAATGGATTTCAAAGGCTTTGCCTTTTATGGGGATCGAGCCGCGAAGCGGATCGATGGGGCGCCCCTTGGCTTGCCTGCCTTCGCACGCACGGGGCTCTACCCCAAAGGCGAGGCTTCGGGCGGGCTTGGGGCAAGTTGGAGCGGGTTCCGTGAGCGAACGCGAACGGAAAACGCTCTAGCCGTCGGCATTGCCGAGGATGTCCGAGGTGATGCCGATCGCGAGGCAGGCGAGCGAGAGCGCTGCGCGGCGGAGCATCCGACCAGGCCACGGGCACGGACGATCGGCGATCGCCCGTACTCGCCGATGTGCATCGCCGCCCGATGCCGCCTGGTCATGCTCCATGCCGCGAGCATGACGCAGGACCGTTAACGAACGATTGCGATGCCGGTAGGATCTCGCATCAGCGATAATAGCCCGGATAGCCTCCGTAGGGCGGATGCCAGCGGCGGTGGTAGGGATGGCCATAAAAGATGCATCCGGACAGCCCGACCGCGAGCGCCAGCGTCCACGTCAACTTCATCAGCTTGATCATCGCTTACTCCTCGGACACTATCAGGACGGGCAAGCTTGGCCATTTCAAGGCACCCGTTTCTCGCAGTGTTACCCGAGTGGCGCTCGGGCGGATCGACCTGTCGGACGCGTCGTTTCATGCTATGCCTGCGCCCAGGTGTCGTGGGGAACCGGCCGGATGCGTCGATTGTCGCTGCTGACCCGGCACCTGGCCGGTTTGTGCCTCTGGTGCTCCGCCGCATCCGCCTCGGCGACGACCCTGGCCGGGGTGACGATGCCCGAGACGATGACGGTGCAAGGACAGACCCTGCGGCTCAACGGGATGGGCGTGCGGAGCTACACCGTGCTGCACGTGCACGGCTACGTCGCCGGACTCTACGTGCCGGCCCAGGGCCACGACGCGTCGACCCTGCTCGCCGCGGCCGGCCCCAAGCTGCTGCGCATCCAGTTCGTGCACGCGGCCAGCCTGGCCAAGGTGCAGGACGACATGCGCGACGCCCGCTCGCGCAACTGCAGCGACGGCTGCCCGTCCCAGGACGATGCGGCGTTCGCACAACTGCTCGGCACGGCGCGCGCGGTGCAACCGGGCGACGTCATCACCTACGTCTACGGCCCCGACCAGGTGCAGGTGCTGTTCAACGGCGGCGACGTCGGGACGATCCGAAACGCCGATTTCTCCCGTCGCATGCTCGACGGCATGATCGGGCTGCACCCGCCAACGGCAGCCCTCCGCGTCGGGCTGCTCGGCGGTTGAGGCCAGGGCTCTGCCCTGGACCCGCTCAAGGCTAGCCTTGAGAATCCATCACTGAGAGGTTTCCAAAGGCGAGCCTTTGGCGGGATCGAGCCGCGGAGCGGATCGATGGGCAAAGCCCCAACCTTCCTCAGCGCAGCGCGTCGAGCGCCAGGTTCAGCGACAGCACGTTGACGTGCGGCTCGCCGATGAAGCCCAGCGCCGGCCCGGCGGTATGCGCCTGCACCAGCGCCTGCAGGCGATCCGCCGGCAGGTGGCGGGCGCTGGCGACGCGGGCGACCTGGCGGGCCGCGTTCGCGGGCGAGATGTCCGGATCCAGGCCGGAGCCCGACGCGGTCATCGCGTCGCCGGTTGCACCCGGGCCGCCGGCGCCGGCGAGGTCGCCGTGGACGCGATCGAGCAGCGCCTTGGCGGTCGGCGCCAGGTTCGAGGCCAGCGAGGTGCTGGCGTCGTAGGGCGTCGGCACGGTCTTGCTCGCATCCTTCGGATCGGTGCCGGTGATCGCCGAAGGCCTGGAATGGAAGTAGCGCGGGCTGGTGAAGTCCTGCCCGATCAGCCCCGAGCCGACCGCGTGGCCGCCCGGCTCGACGATGCTGCCGCCGGCCTGGTAGGGCAGCACCAGATCGCCGGCGCCGACGAAGAAGAGCGGGAACGCCAGACCGAGGATGAGGGTCGAGAGCACGACGAGGCCCAGGGCAGGGCGGAGATGCGAGAGCATGGCGGTCGCCTTCAGACGAAGATGTGCAGTGCGGTCAGCACCACGTCGATGAGCTTGATGCCGATGAACGGGGCGACGATGCCGCCCACGCCGTAGATCAGCAGGTTGCGCCGAAGCAGTGCCGCGGCGCCGATCGCGCGGAAGCGCACGCCGCGCAGGGCGAGCGGCACCAGCGCCACGATGACCAGCGCGTTGAAGATCACCGCCGACAGGATCGCACTCTGCGGCGTCGACAGCCGCATGACGTTGAGCGTCTGCAGCCCCGGATACGAGGCCACGAAGATCGCCGGCAGGATCGCGAAATACTTGGAGATGTCGTTGGCGATCGAGAAGGTGGTCAGCGCGCCGCGGGTGATCAGCAGCTGCTTGCCGATCTCGACGATCTCGATCAGCTTGGTCGGGTCGCTGTCGAGATCGACCATGTTGCCGGCCTCACGCGCCGCCTGCGTGCCGGTCTGCATCGCCACCCCGACATCGGCTTGCGCGAGCGCCGGCGCGTCGTTGGTGCCGTCGCCGCACATCGCCACCAGGCGACCCTCCGCCTGTGCGCGACGGATGTAGCCGAGCTTGTCCTGCGGCGTCGCCTCGGCGATGAAGTCGTCGACCCCGGCCTCGCCGGCGATGGTGGCGGCGGTGATCTGGTTGTCGCCGGTGACCATCACCGTGCGGATGCCCATGCCGCGCAGGGCGGCGAAGCGCTCGCGGATGCCGGGCTTGACGGTGTCCTTGAGCTCGATCACGCCGAGCAGGGCGCCGTCGGCGCTGACCGCGAGCGGGGTGCCGCCGGCGCGGCTGACGCGGTCCACCGAAGCGGTGAACGAGGCGGGCGGGATCGCCCCGCCGAGCGAGGCGAGCACGGAATCGACCGCGCCCTTGCGCCAGGACCGCCCGTTCATGTCGAGGCCGGAGAGCCGGGTGTTGGCGGAAAAGGCGATCAGGCTGGCGCCATCGGCCAGCGTCGCCTCGATCCCGTGGCGCTCGCGCACGAAGCTGACGATGGCGCGGCCCTCGGGGGTCTCGTCGCCGAGCGAGCAGTACAGCGCCGCCTCGGCGAGCGTCGCCTCGGTCACGCCTGGTACCGGGGTCAGCGAGGCCGGCATGCGGTTGCCGAAGGTGATGGTGCCGGTCTTGTCGAGCAGCAGGGCGTCGACGTCGCCGGCCGCCTCGACGGCACGTCCCGAGGTGGCGACCACGTTGAAGCGGATCAGCCGGTCCATGCCGGCGATGCCGATCGCCGAGAGCAGGCCGCCGATGGTGGTCGGGATCAGCGTGACCAGCAGGGCGGCCAGCACCGGGATGGACAGCAGCAGGCCCGAGTAGTGCGCGAAGCCGACCAGGGTGACCACGGCGATCAGGAAGATGATGGTCAAGCCCGCGAGCAGGATGTCGAGCGCGATCTCGTTGGGCGTCTTGCGTCGCTCGGCGCCCTCGACCAGCTTGATCATGCGGTCGATGAAGGTGTCGCCGGCATCCGCGGTGATGCGCACCACCAGCCAGTCCGAGACCACCTGGGTGCCGCCGGTCACCGCGCTGCGGTCGCCGCCGGACTCGCGGATGACGGGAGCGGACTCGCCGGTGATCGCGCTCTCGTTGACCGAGGCGATGCCGCGGATGATCTCGCCGTCCGACGGCACCACGTCGCCCGCCTCGACCAGCACCAGGTCGCCGCGGCGCAGCTCGGGTGCGGGCGCCGGCTGCCAGAACGAGATGTCGGCCGCATCGATCAGACGCTTGGCCATGGTCTGCGTGCGAGAGGCGCGCAGCGTCTCGGCGCGGGCGCGTCCGCGTCCTTCGGCAACCGCCTCGGCGAAGGTCGCGAACAGCACTGTCAGCCAGAGCCAGGCGGCGATGGTCAGCGCGAACGCGGCCGGGCGACCGTTCAGCAGCGCATGCGCCCCGAACACCGTGGTCAGCATCGCCACCACCTCGGTGACGAAGATCACCGGGTTGTGCATGAGGCCGCGCGGGTTCAACTTGACGACGGAGTCCCGGAGCGCACGCAGCACGATGCGGCGGTCGAACAGGGAGATGGCGGCGTTCTCGGCCTGCGGCACGTATGCGTCCACGGCGTTCAAGTCCTTGGTTTGATGGAATTGGAAGGCCAGGGCTCTGCCCCGGACCCCGATCTAGTAGGTGGTGCCGGCTCGCAGGACGGATTGTTCGGCCAGGGGCCCCAGGCTGTCGGCAGGCATGAATTGCAGGCCGCCCAGGATGATGATCACGCCGACCAGCAGGCCGATGAACAGCGGTCCCGTCGTCGGGAAGGTGCCGGCCGAGGGCGGCAGCTTCGGCTTGACCGCGAGCGAGCCCGCGATCGCCAGCACCGGCACGATCACCGCGAAGCGTCCGAACAGCATCGCCACCGCCTGGCCGTAGATCAGCAGCGGACCGGTCGCGGTAATGCCGGCGAAGGCGCTGCCGTTGTTCTCGGTGGCGGAGGTCCAGGCGTAGAGCATCTCCGACAGGCCGTGCGGCCCCGCGTTCGCGAGCGCCCCGAGGCCGCCCTTGAGCACCAGCGACAGGCCGGCGCCGCACAGGATGCACAGCGACTGGATCAGCAGCGCCAGCATGGCCAGCTTGATCTCGCGCGCCTGCACCTTCTTGCCGAGATATTCCGGCGTGCGGCCGACCATCAGCCCGGCGACGAACACCGAGAGCAGGGCGAACACGACGATGTAGTACAGTCCCGAGCCGACGCCGCCGGGCGTGACCTCGCCGAGCTGCATCAGGAACAGCGGCACCAGGCCGCCGAGCGGCGTGAAGCTGTCGGTGAAGCCGGCGACGGCGCCGCAGGAGGTGCCGGTGGCGGCGACGTTGAACAGGGTGGTCAGGGCGACGCCGAAGCGCACCTCCTTGCCTTCCATGTTGCCCATCGCCGGATCGACGCCGGCGGCGGTGAGCAGCGGATTGCCGGCCGCCTCGGCGGCATAGCAGCCGATCACCGCGACGCTGAGCACCAGCGCCATCGCGATGAACAGGGCCACGCCCCCGAGCCGGCGGAGTCCTTCAGAAGCCGACGATCGCACCGGCGTGCTCCTCTCTCTCCGGCGCCGCCGCAGGCGCAGCGGAGACGATGAAGGGCGCCAGCGCCGGCTGGGCCGCGATCTTGCGCCCGATGTGCACCG
>CAXUCM010000164.1:0-8203 GCA_964249315.1 uncultured Acetobacteraceae bacterium
GGAAGGCCAGGGCTCTGCCCTGGACCCGCTCAAGGCTCGGCCTTGAGAATCCGTTCGTGGATCGGGCAGCATGACGAGCTACTGGCTGGTGAAGTCCGAGCCGGACTCGTTCTCCTGGGCGCAGCAGGTCGAGCGCGGCACCGAGCCCTGGACCGGCGTGCGCAGCCATCAGGCTAGGAACAACCTGAAGGCCATGCATGTCGGCGACCGCGCGTTCTTCTATCACTCCAACATCGGCAAGGAGATCGTCGGCGTCGTCGAGGTCGCGCGCGCGGCCTATCCGGATCCGACGGCCGATGCGGGCGACTGGGTCTGCGTCGACATGCGCGCGATGGGCGGCTTCGAACGCCCGGTCACGCTCGCGTCGCTGAAGGCCGATGCGTCGTTCGCGGCGTTCGGCCTGGTGCGGCTGTCACGCTTGTCGGTCGTGCCGGTGTCGGCGGCGCACTGGCGCAAGATCATCGGCATGGGCGGCTGGCGGGAGGCGAGCTAGCGTCCTGACTGCGAACCTCGTCTCCGATTTCGGAGAGAAGCGGGCCGCTTTCCTGTTGATCGAATTCAGGGTGCGCCGTCGATGCTCTGCTGCAGGACCAGCTCCTTGCCGGTGGCGGCCTGACCGGCGAACGTGCTGTAGGCAGCATTGCCGCTATACGGCGCGTTCACGGGGGCCGCGATGCGCAGCGGCATGCCAAGGATGCTGACCGCGGAGCCCGATCCGGTGCCGGTCGATGTGCTCTGCCGCTCGGTCACGCCGGGCAGGCCGGTCGTCGCCGGGGTCGGCACGGAGTTGCGGTCGGAGGTGTTGCCGGCGGCGAGCGAACTGGCCGACGGCGCACGCAGCGCCTGCGCCGAGGCGGGGCCGGGTAGGGTCGCACTCGCGGCGACGACGCCCAGGGTGAGGGTGACGGTGAGGATGCAACGGTGACGCATCGGCCTGGACTCCGAACGGTCTCCATGAAGAGACCCGTGTGGACTGGTATCGCTGCCCGTGCAACGCGCAGGCGAGGCACGAACGTGACGTGCGCTTCATCAAACCGGCGTGAGACCGCGAGCTTGCGCGCAGTGTGCCGGATAATCGTTACTTTCTCGTTAAAAAAGACGCTCGAGATTTTGTGAACCGGGCTTGTCGCGGGAACACGTTAGATAGCTGCATCCGGAACGAGATGAATGGCGGTTTTTGATGCACGCCCCAGGCTACGGTCACGAGCCGCGCTCGATAGCTGCAAACGAGCATCTCGCCGAGGCGGTGCTGGCTCCGAACGGTCTTGCCCTGGCGGATACGGGCATCCCGGGTGCAGCACTCGGCGCGGGGGGGATCTCGGTGGCCGCCGAGCCGGGATCGCTGCAGGTCGGGCCGGAACGGCGGCTTCCCGTCGAGCACACCCAGGCCGTCACCATCGGCAGTCGCATCCGCACGCTGCGCCGCGCGCGCGGGCTGACCCAGGACACGCTCGCCGTCTCCACCGGTGTCTCGCGCAGCGCGGTCGCGCAGTGGGAGACCGGCCGGGCCGGCCAGATGGGTGGCAAGCTCCGGCGCATCGCCGAGGCGCTCGGGGTCTCCGTCAGCATGCTCAAGGAGGGCTGGGAGGGACTGGCCACCGACAGCGTGCTCTCCGCCGAGGAGATGTCGCTGCTGCGGCTGTTCCGGCGCTGCCCGCCCGAGGATCGCACTGTGCTGATGCACGTGGCCCAGAAGCTCGCCGCCAACCCGGCGGGGGATCTCGATCCTGCGGTCTGATCCCGCGGGCGCTTGATTCCCTAGGCGCCTGATCCGGCTCGCGTGCAGCCGGATCTCTTCCCGCGCGTTGTCGGGTCTGCCAACAGGAGACCGCGATGAGCGATGCCAGGGTGAATGAGCTGACGCCGCTCCTGCCGAACGCGCAGCCGCTCAGCGCTGCCTCGCTGCTGGCGCTGGAACGCGCGCTCGATGCGGTCGAGAGCGGTCGCGGCATGCTGGTCCGGCTCGCCGACCTGATGGGCGGCGCGGTCGGCCAGGTCACCCGGCTCGGCATGCGCGGCCTCGGCCTGGCGCCGGCGCTGCAGCTCAAGCTGCAGGGCATCGGCGAGGCGGCGATCGTGCGTGCCTTCGATATCGCGGTGGTCGGCATGAAGCGGCCGGCAGAGATGCCGGGCGCGGACGCGTTGCCGCCGCCGGACCGGCGCTGGCGCGACCACGTCACCCAGGCGGCAGTCGCCGCCTCCGGAGCGCTCGGCGGCTTCACCGGCATCTCCGGCCTGGTCCCGGATATCGGCTTCACCACGCTCACCATCATGCGCGAGATCGCCCGCATCGCCCGCGATGAGGGCGAGGACCTGTCCAGCGCCGAGGGCAAGCGCGCCTGCCTGGAGGTATTTGCCTTGCGCTCCTTCGACGGCAACGAGGAGCAGAGCGAGCTCGGCTACTTCTCGGCGCGCGCCGTGCTACGCGGCCGCCCGTTGGTGATGCTGCTCGCGGAGGTGTCGTCGCATTACGGCCTCAACCTGTCGCGCAAGATCTCGCTGCAGATGATGCCGGTGGCCGGTGCCCTGTGCGGCGCCTCGCTGAACGCCGCCTTCCTGGCGCACTACCGAGCCCTGGCCCGCGCGCATTTCACCATCCGCCGCCTCGAGCGCAGCCATGGCGGCCAGGTGCGCGAGGCGGTCGAGACGATCCGGGCCAACAAGCCGGCGTAAAGGAAAAGATGTTTCCAGAGGCAAGCCTTCGGCGGGGCTTCGGGCGGAGCCCCGACCTCAACTTCGCGGCCGCGGCCGCCGCAGCACGCCGAAGACCGCGGCAATGACCGCCATCAGCAGGTAGACCAGCGCCATGTCGACGCCGATGCCGCCGGCCAGGTGCGGCATCAGCAATGCCGCGAGCAGCGCGAGCAGTCCGAAGCTGCAGAACACCAGCACCATCAGCGCTTGCCCTGATGCCACTCCTCCAGCGAGATGCGGCCGAGCTGGAACAGGTCGGTCGTGCGTGCATACCAGCCGGCGCCGTGCATGCGTCCGATCAGCCCAAGCCGTTCGGTGGCGACGTGCAGCCGCTCCACATCCGCGATCGCCTCGTCGCGTATGTGCATCGCCAGCACCCGGCCGAGGATCAGCGCGTTGCGATCGCCGAGCGCGATCTCCTGGTGCAGCACGCACTCGAAGGCGACCGGGCTGGAGGCGATCCGCGGCGGCGAGACATGGGCTGAGGGCAGCGTCTGCAGGCCGGCCAGGGCGAGCTCGCTCTCGCCGGCCGGGAACGGCGTCGCCGTGCGGTTCATCGCGGCCGCGCTGTCCTCGTCGACCAGCTGCACGACGAAGCCCTTGGTGGCGCGGATGTTCGCCCAGCTATCCTTCGGCGTGACGTCCTCGAGCTCCGGCCGCCGGCCCATGCCGATGCCCACGATCGGCGGGTCGGCGCAGAACGCATTGAAGAAGCTGTACGGCGCGGCGTTGAGCCGGCCCTGCGCGTCCTGGCTGGTGACCCAGGCGATCGGCCGCGGCGTGATCGTCGAGGTCATCAGCTTGTAGACCTGCGGCGGGGGCAGCGTGGCGAAGTCGAACTGCATCGGATCGGTCTTTCGGATTGCCGTGCCGCCGGGCCGAGCCCGTCGCGGTTCAGTGTTTGCCGCCGACCGCCTTTCGATTGCGTCGGAAACCGGGCACACGCAACCTGTGCACCATGTTCAGACGGCGTGTCGAGGTCAGCACCGCGATCATGCTCGAGCGCTATCGCGCCGGGCTGTTCCCGATGGCCGAGACGCGGGAGTCGCGCGACCTGTTCTGGCTCGATCCGGAGAAGCGCGGGATCCTGCCGCTGGAGAGCTTCCATCTGCCGCGCCGGCTGCGCCGGACCGCCTTGTCCGACGCCTTCGAGGTCGTCGTCGACACCCGCTTCGAGGCGGTGATCGACGGCTGCGCCTCGCCCGCGCAGGGACGCGAGGAAAGCTGGATCAACCGCGAGATCCGGGCGCTGTTCCTCGCCCTGCATCGGCAGGGACACGCGCACAGCGTCGAGTGCCTGCATCAGGGCATGCTCTGCGGCGGCCTGTACGGGCTCGCCATCGGCGCCGCCTTCTTCGGCGAGAGCATGTTCAGCCTCCGTCGCGACGCCTCCAAGGTCGCCCTCGTGCATCTGGTCGCCCGTCTGCGCCTCGGCGGCTACCGGCTGCTGGACACGCAGTTCATCACCAACCACCTGGCGCAGTTCGGCGCCGTCGAGCTGCCGCGCTCGCGCTATCTGGGCCTGCTCGACGCGGCGACGGCGCAGACCGGCCGGTGGAGCCAGGACGCGGGCGCGGTCCGGGCGATGATCCAGACGATGGCGCGCGGCGAGCCGAACTCCGACGTACCTGCGATGTCGTGACGACCAGCGGATTGACACGACGGCCCGGCGGCAACACCTCCCGCCCATCGTCTGATCAAGGCTTCGTCCATGCGCCGTCCCGCCCTCCTCGCCTGCCTCGCCGCGTTGCCGTTGACAGTGTCCACCGCGTCCCGGGCGCAGACCCCGGCGCATCCGCCCTACATGCCGACCCGCGACGTCGTCGTGGTCTACGACGTGCAGCCGGATGGGGCACCAGCGCCGCAGCGCATCACTGTATCGTTCGCCGATCGCGGCGACCTGATGCGCATCGACAGCCCGGACGGCCAGGGCACGACCATCCTCGACCGCGACCGCAAGCTGCTGACCGTGGTGATGAACGCCGCCCGCGTCTACATGGAGGTGCCCGAGCGCCAGGCGATGCGCAGCCCGTTCCTGCTGGACGCCACCATGACCTTCGTGCCTGCGGGGGAGGGCAACGTCAACGGTCTTCCCTGCATGCGCTGGACGATCACCGAAGGTGGCGGTGATGCCACCGCCTGCATCACTGCGGACGGCGTCGTGCTCAGCGAGGAGGGCGTCGACCAGCAGGGCGCGCGCGGCAAGCTGGTGGCGCGCCAGGTCCGCTACGCGACGATCCCGCCGGCGACCTTCCTGCCGCCGACCGGCTACCAGCGGGTGGCGCATCCGGAGGGGCCGGGTCCGTACGAGCGCGGCGCCGAGGGAGCGACGGGTCCCTCGCTGGGAAGTTCCGCAGCCCCCGTCAATCCGTGAGGCAGGCGGACCGGGCGGCGGCGGCACTCGGATTGCTCGTCGCCCTCGCCGCCGGTCCATCGGCAAGTGCGGCCGAGGCGGCGCCGTTCGTCACCCCGCAGCACGATGTCGACGTCACCTACGTCATCGCCGGCGCCGATCCGTTGATGCCGCGCCTGACCCAGCGCATGCGCTGGTCGGCGGCGCTGTGGCGACAGCGGCTCGACCCGCCCGGTGCTGCCAGCATGATCACGGATTACCGCGCCCAGACGTTGCTGGTGATCGATCCCGAACGTCGCCAGGCGCTGCTCCTGCCCGCACCCGCCAACGACGTGCGGCCGGCCGGACAACGCGCGCATGGATCCTACGCCCGGATCGGCGAGCAGCTCGTGGCCGGCACGCGCTGCACCGAGTGGCGCATGCCTGATGCGAGCGGCGCCTCGAGCCTGGTCTGCTTCACGGCGGATGGGGTGATGCTGCGTGCGAGCCAGGGCGACCGCGTGCTGCTCGAGGCGGTGCGGGTGAGCTACGCGCCGCAGGACGCCGCCCTTTTCAGCGCACCGCCCGGCCTCGTGGTGCGGCCGCCGGAACCGCGGTGAGCCGGCGCCCGGTTACCTTTTGCAGCAAAGCTTGCCCATAAATCGCCATGCATGGGGGCCATATGCATGGTCACGGTCGATCCGCTTACCATATCGGCCTGGGCGAAACGGGCGAGCGATGCACAGGCTCTCCGGATCTCCCCCGCAGAGGAAAGGGTATCTCGTCATGCGTTCTAAGATGCGTCTCCTTCTGGCCGCGCCGCTGCTCGCCGCCGGCTTGGCCGTGGCCAGTGCGCCGCCTGCGCAGGCACAATTCTATCGCGGCTATGGCTATGGCTACGGCCACGGGTACGGACACGGGTTTTACCATGGCGGCTATGGCTTCTATCGCGGCCCCGGATTTGCCGGTGCGCTGGTCGGGGGTCTTGCCGCCGGCGCCGTGATCGGGGCCCTCGGCGCCGGCTATTATGCGCCGCGGGTCGTCTATGCAGCTCCGCCGGTCGTGTATGCCGCACCGCCGCCGGTCGTCTACGCCGCGCCGTCGCCGTACTACTATCGCGGCTACTGACCGCGGACCTCGCCTATCCTAGTGCGCCCGCCGCCTGCATGACGGCGGCGGCGTGGCCGGGCACCTTCACCTTGCTCCAGGCCCGAGCCACCCGCCCGTCGGCGCCGATCAGGAAGGTGCTGCGCTCGACGCCCATGTAGCGGCGGCCATACATCGATTTCTGCACCCACACGCCGAACGCCTCGAGCAGCGTTCCGGCCTCGTCCGAGGCGAGCGGGAAGCCGAGTGCGTATTTGCCTGCGAAGGCATCGATCGCCTTGATCGGGTCCTTCGAGATCCCGATCACCGGCACCGAACTCGTCCCGGCGAGTTCCTGGAATTCCTTTGCCTCCTGGGTGCAGCCGGATGTGTCGGCCTTCGGGTAGAAATACAGCACGAACGGCTTGCCCCGCAGCTCGGCCAGGCGCACGCGCCGGCCCGAGCTGGCCGGCAGATCGAAATCCGGTACCGCATCCCCGATGCCGAGCGCGGTCGTCGTTGCAGCCATGCCGGTCCTCATGCTCGTCCCGGCGCTCTTCGGCCGGTCGGTTGAACAATCTGCGCACGTTCCGCACGATGCGCCGCGTGCGGTCCTGCAAGTCGTCAAGTCCCGATGCTGCCATCCCCTGCCGCGAGGCGTCCAGAGCGGGAGGCGCGACGCTCTTGTCGCCAGGTCGAGATCGCCGGAGGAGTCCGGCCCGTCCGTGCCGAGCCCGTCGTATGATCCGGTGGATAGCTTGACCGTCGCCCGTCAGGCGCCGCCGGCGCCGAGAGCCTTCCGGACCGGGCGCTGGTGGCACCTCCTGCTGGCGGCGATGCTGGTGCTGCTCTCGCTGCCGGTGTTCGCGATGCTGGCGCTGGCGCTGCGCCTGTGGATCGGCCCGATCGACGTCAGCGACGCTGCCCGCCGGCTCGGCCACCGCGACCTGCCCGGGCTCTCGTTCCGTCGCGTGCAGCTGGGCTGGAACGGCTGGCGGCAGGGACCGGCGGCGCCGCTCGGGCTGCTCGTCGACGATGCGAGGCTGGATGATCCGCGCATCGGTCATGCCCGCATCGCGCGCGCCGACCTCGCCCTCGACCTGCTCGCGCTGCTGCACGGGCGCGCGACCCTCCTCGGCCTGCGCGCCGAGGGCGGCGGCATCGACCTGAGCCAGGGGCTGCCCCGCCCGGGTCCGGCCGCCGCCGGGCGCAACCGGCTGGATCTGCATCGCCTGGCCGAGTTCGACCTCGCCCGCATGACGATCACCGGGCAGGCGCAGGGATCCACGCTGTCGTGCCGGGCGGACATCGCGGACCTGCAGCTCCGGCCGCTGCGTCGGCCGGCGGCGATCGGGGTGACCGGCCGCATCGCTGCCCGGCTCGCCTGCGGCGGCGCCGGCCTGGATCTGCGCGGCGCCGCCCGGGAAGGACCGCAGGGCGAGATCGTCTGGCACATCACGACCGGCCGCTTCGTCCCTTCGGTGCTGGCGGGCTCGCTGCCGGGGCTGGCGCCGATGCGCGCGCTGGAGCTGCCGGTCGAGCTGACGCTGGATGCGGCACTCTCCGGCGGCTTCGGACGGCTGATGCTCCCGCGCCACCTGCAGGTCTCGGCACGGCTCGGTGCCGGCGTGCTCCGCGACGGCGAACCCGCCACCGCGATCCGGCAGGGCGCGATGCACGTCACGTTCGACCTGCCCGACAGTCCGGACGGGACGCTGCAGGCCTCGCTCGAGCGCTCCACCATCGTGCTCGCCGCCGGGACTGCCGGTAGTCCGGCGCCGGTGCTCGAACTCGCGGGCGCCCTGTCTCGGACCGGTCCCGCGCTGCGTGCGCACCTGGCGGCGCGGGTCGCTCGCTTCGACTTCGCCGGGCTGGATCGGGTCTGGCCCGCCATGCTGGCGCCGGGCGCACGTCGCTGGATCACCGGCAACATCACCGCCGGCATCGGCCGTGACCTGTCGGTGGCCGTCGATCTCGCCTCCGCCGGCGGCGGGCAGGACCTGCATGTCGCCGGCCTGACCGGCGGCTTCGATGCCGCCGGCCTGACCCTGTTCTGGCTGCGGCCGATCGCGCCGCTGCGTGGCATGGACG
>CAXUCM010000165.1:0-8176 GCA_964249315.1 uncultured Acetobacteraceae bacterium
AGGTTTCCAAAGGCGAGCCTTTGGCGGGGCTTGGGGCGGAGCCCCGACCTTGACCTTCCCTACGTTCGTATCCACGCGCGCCGGTCTCATATAGATTTATGGATCAGGATGATGCTCTAGGACATGGTCGGGATGCAGTCGGACGCGTTCGAGACGAAGGTCGACGTCATCGTCGTGGGCGGCGGCGCGTGCGGCCTGACGGCAGCACTCGCGGCGCGCGATGCCGGCGCGGAGGTACTGGTGCTCGAGCGACACGGACGATGTGCCGGCAGCAGCGAGATGTCGCTCGGCGCGCTCTGCGCGGCCGGAAGCCGGGCACAGGCGCGGTCGGGCATCGAGGACGACGCCGCGAGCTTCCTCGCCGACATCATGCGCAAGACCGGCGGCCGCGCCGATCCCGAACTGGCCGCGACCATCGCGCGTGAGAGCGGTCCGGCGCTGGACTGGCTCGCCGCGTCGCACGACGTGCCGTTCGAGCTCGATGCCGGCTGGCGGCCAGCCTTCGGCCACCAGCGTCGGCGGATGCACACGGTTCCCGAGCGCAGCGGTGCCGCGATGATGGCGCGGCTGCAGCAGGCGGCGGCGGATGCGGGGGTGCTCGTCCTCACCCATGCCGACGTGACCGACCTGATCGATGACGGCCGCGGCGTCGTGCAGGGCGTGCGCTACCGGCAGCCGGACGGTGTCGTCTCGGCGGTGGAATGCCGCGCCCTGGTGCTGGCGAGCTGCGGGTTCGGAGGCAACCCGCAGATGGTCTCGGATCATATCCCGGCGATGCGCGACGCGTGCTATTTCGGCTGGGAGCATAATACCGGCGATGCGATCCGGTGGGGACGGGCGCTCGGGGCGGCGGTCGGCGACATGGACTCCTACCAGGGGCTCGGCTTGCTGGCCGAGCCGCATCGCATCGACGTCAACCCGCGGCTCCTGATCGAGGGCGGCATCCAGGTGGACGGCGATGGGCGCCGCTTCAGCCACGAGCTGGAGGACGTGTCAGGCCAGGCGGCACGTGTCCTCGCCCTGCCCGGCGGCTTCGCCTGGGTGATCTACGACGAGCGCATCCACCGGCTCTGCGTCGGCCTGCCGCAATATGACGCGCTGCTCGGCCTCGGCGCGCTTCGCCGGGGCGACACCATCGACGCGATCGCCCGAGCCTGTGGCCTGCCGGCGCCATCGTTGGCCAAAACGCTGGAGGAGATCGAGACGGCGCCGGATCGGTTCGGCCGGAGCTTCGATACGCCCCGGCTGCGACCTCCTCTCTGTGCGCTGAAAGTCACCGGCGCCCTGTTCCACACCCAGGGCGGCCTGCTGGTGGATGCGGCGGCGCGGGTCCGGCGCGGCGATGGCACCGGCCTGCCGAACCTGTTTGCCGGCGGCGGCGCGGCACGAGGGATCAGCGGCTCGGGCGGCTCGGGCTATCTGCCGGGTGCCGGGTTGTGCACGGCGATCACCCTGGGAAGGCTGGCCGGGCGGAGTGCTGCCGAGACGATCGAGATCGGCTAGTCCCGATCAGCGTTTCTCGCGGAGCTGACCGAGAATACGGCCGATGAAGGCCTCGCGGGCGCGGGCGCGCCGATCCATGCTTTCCGGGCTCGGCTCGTAGCTGTCGATGGCGTCGCGGGGAGTTCCCGCCGCGACGGCCATGTCCTCGAGTGTCGTCACACGCTCCGCCAGCACCCAGGTTTCCGATGCGAGATCCAGGAAGGCGGCGATGATGCGGTCCATCGCCGGATCCGCGAAGAAACGCGGCCGGCCGTCATCGCCGTAGGCGCCGTGCGGGATCTCGTCAGGGTAGGGACGGGCCTCGGCCGTCACGATTTCCACGCCCCGAAGCAGAACCAGCGAACGCCGTCGGCGAGGCGGCCGGTGTTGTCGTCGAGGGCCGCGCCGTCGAGGTCGGCCACGGCGGCATCCACCGCGTCAGCGCCGAAGAAACCGACCGAGGGGATGACGAACTGCACGTAATCGGCTTCGGCGAAACCGGCGCGGGCGCATAGCCGGCTAGGCTCCTGGTCGCGGAACGCCTTGGAGAACGGCTCCTCGTTATAGTACGCGTCCCAGTCAAGATAGAACGCGTCGTACGGCGCCATCTGCGGGTTCGGCGGAAGTTCCATGTGCAGCATCAGGCCGCCCGGACGCAGCACCCGCCTGGCTTCCTGCATCACCCGGTCGATGTCCTTCAGCGACAGCTCGTGCAGGAACATCGACGAGAAGACGAGATCGAAGGACTGGTCGGGATAATCGAGCGAGGTCGCGTCCATCTGCTTGAAGCGGATGGTGTCGACGCCCTGCAGCCTGGCGCGGGCATTGCCGTAGATCAGCCCGGGAGCGGCGACGTCGATCGCCTCGACTTCGGCGTCCGGGTATTCTCGAGCCCAGGGCGCCGTGTTGTGGCCGATGGTGCATCCCATGTCGAGGATCGCCGTCGGCTTGAACGAAGGATATCGCCGCGCGATGAAGCGCGAGATCGACGAGCCGATATCGTCCAGGTTGTCGCCCATCAGACCGAACGAGAACACCGCGAGTCCCTGGTCATAGACCGCGCCGGTCGACAGGTCCGCGTCCCCGTCCGAGCGGGCGTAGGATCCGGGAAGCAGATGGACGTCGATCGCCGTCACGTTGGACGGCACCTTGAGGCCGGGCTGCAGCGTCGCCGGCGATCCCTCGACCGCATCGGCCGCGACCGCCTCGATCCGGGGCCGCTCGCGCTCGACGACGGGGATCACCGACTGCCAGACGAGCCGCTGTGCGTTCACCCGCAGGCTGCTGTAGAGCGAGAACATCGTGTCGCCGCGGATCGCCCGATGCACCTCGCTGCCGGTTTCCGGCGACCGCTTGTGGGTGGCGACGAAGGCAGGTGCGATGCGATTGTCGTAGGCATGACGCATGTCGCTGGCGAGGTCGTTCAGCACGAAGCTGCGCAGGCCCATGACGAAGCTCTGTCGTGCCCGCTCGTCCTGGGTCGGTTTCGGACGCATCTCATGCTTGAGAGTCAGCATTGTCCCAGCCTCCGCGCATCGCCCGTCCCAAACATTCAGTTTATAGAGCTGAAAGCCGGATGGCTCCCAACAACTTATGCTTGTTGGCACCAGTCTCCGGAAACGTCCCGATAGATAAATGGATTCTCAAGGCTGAGCCTTGAGCGGGTCCAGGGCAGAGCCCTGGCCTTTCGCGATCGCGCTGCACAGGTCGTTCCACTGGCAACCGACGCAAGCCGCCCTGATGCCGCCGGCGGCGAACGCTTCGCGCATGCGCGAGAGCGTCGGCGGGTCGAGCCTGAGATGCCGGCCCACATCGATCGAGCAGTCCAGCAGGTCTCCCACGGCGCGTGCCGCAAGCCGATCGCGCTCGGTCACGCTGTCTCGCCGGCAGTGCGGCTCGAGGTCGGACAGGAGGGGTGCGCAGATCTCGTCCGGCCCGGCGACGATCCGGACGTCCTCGCCGTGCGCGAGCCGCTCCGCGATCGCGTCGAAATTGGCCGTGAAGGCGGGGCTGTAGCCGTGGCCGGAATAGGTCAGCAGGCAGAGCAGATGATGCGGCCGGAGCTGGACCGTCACCTGGCGCGCGGCGCCAGCAGCTTGAGCGTCGCGGCACCGAGAGCCGACTTCAGCGCCGCCCCGACCAGGAACGGCAGCACGCCTTGCACGATTGCCTCTCGCATGCCGACGATGACCGACAGCCATGCGGCACCGACTGCGAGGCAGACGAGGTTGCTCAGCAGCATGCCGGCGAAGGCGAGACCCACCCGGCGGTTCCAGCCGCGTTCGGCCAGCCAGCCCATGAGCGCGCCCGCGACCGGAAAGGCGAGCAGATAGCCGCCGGTCGGGCCGATGAAGTGCTGCAGGCCGGCATCGCCCCCGGCCAGGACCGGCATGCCCAGGGCGCCTTCAAGGAGCCAGGCCAGGATGGTGACGCCGCCCAGTCGCCAGCCATAGAGCGCGCCGATCAAGGGGACGGAGAAGGTCTGCATCGTCATCGGGACCGGGATCATCGGCACTTCGATGTAGGACGAAACGGTGAGAAACAGGGTGCCGAGGATCGCGGCGGCCCCCTGCCAGGCGAGGGGGCGACCTTGAAGATGGGTTTGGCGGGTCGGCGCGACGACGCTGTTCATGACGGCTTTCCTGCTGGATGGAACGGTCAGCGACCGCTTCAGCGCGGCCTTCGCTTCTCGGTGAAAGCGGTTAGGCCCTCCTTCGCATCCTCGGTCATCGCGAGCAAGGCGATCTGGCTCTCGGTAGGGCGATCGCGCGCCAGGCTTCTCAAGGCTGAGCCTTCGATCGAGCCGCGAAGCGGATCAATGGGTTGCAGCCCTGGCCTTCCAGCCACCACCACCCCCAAGGCCCTGCGCAAGGCGCTATCCTGGCGCAGCGGGGCGACTTTGCCTTCCGCACGCACTATCTGGCACAATGGGATCCCAGGGAGATGACGAGACGTGCCTGAGCGTGAGACGATGGAGTTCGACGTGGTCGTGGTGGGGGGCGGTCCTGCCGGGCTGGCCGCGGCGATCCGCCTGAAACAGCTGGCTCCGGAGGCCTCGGTCTGCCTGGTCGAGAAAGGCAGCGAGGTCGGCGCGCACATCCTGTCCGGCGCCGTGATCGAGCCGCGCGCTCTGGACGAGCTGATCCCGGACTGGCGCGAACGCGGCGCCCCGCTCGACACGCCGGCGACCGAAGACCGGATGCTGTATCTCACCGAGACGCGCAGCGTGAAGGTGCCGATGCTCGGCACGGTGATGCCGCACATGAACAATCACGGCAACTACATCGTCAGCCTCGGCAATGTCTGCCGTTGGCTGGCGACGCAGGCGGAGACGCTCGGAGTCGAAATCTATCCGGGCTTCGCCGCCGCCTCGCTGCTGGAGGAGGATGGCCGCATCGTCGGCGTCGCCACCGGCGACATGGGCGTCACCCGGGAGGGCGAGCCGGGAGCCAATTTCACCGCCGGGATGGAGCTGCGCGCGGCCTACACGCTGTTCGCCGAGGGTTGCCGCGGCTCGCTCGCCAAGCAGGTGATGGCGCGCTTCGACCTGCGTCGCGGGGTCGATCCGCAGACCTACGGGCTCGGCATCAAGGAGCTCTGGGAGGTGCCCGCCGAGCGGCATCGGCCCGGCCTGGTCCAGCACACCTTCGGCTGGCCGCTGGACCGCCATACCTATGGCGGCTCCTGGCTGTACCATTTCGGCGAGAACCTGGTCAGCTACGGCTTCGTCGTCGGGCTGGACTACGCCAATACCTGGTTGTCGCCGTTCGACGAGATGCAGCGGCTGAAGACCCACAAGGCGATCCGCGAACATCTCGAGGGCGGCAAGCGCCTGTCCTACGGCGCGCGCGCCCTGTCCGAGGGCGGCCTGCAGTCGGTCCCCCGCCTGAGCTTCCCGGGCGGTGCGCTGCTCGGCGACTCCGCCGGCTTCCTCAACGTGCCCAAGATCAAGGGCACCCACGCGGCGATGAAGTCCGGCATGCTGGCGGCCGAGGCGGTCGTCGATGCGCTGCAGGACGGCCGGGCGGCGGAGCCGAAATCCTACACCAGGCGCGTGCGCAACTCCTGGCTCTGGCAGGAGCTGCGCGACGTGCGCAACGTGCGGCCGGCCTTCGCCCGCTACGGCGTGGTCGGCGGCGCGCTGTATTCCGGCATCGACGCGATGATCCTGCGCGGGCGGGCGCCGTGGACGATGCATCATCGCCACGCCGACAACGAGGTATTGCACGACCGCACGCACTCGGATCCGATCGTGTATCCGAAGCCGGACGGCAAGCTGACCTTCGACAAGCTGTCCTCGGTGTTCCTGTCCAACACCAACCACGAGGAAGACCAGCCGGTGCATCTGCGCCTGCACGACCCGCAGCGCTGGCTGGCGGTGAACTGGGAGCAGTATCGCTCGCCGGAGAGCCGCTACTGCCCGGCCGGCGTCTACGAGGCGGTCGGCATCGACGGGCTGGACGGCACGCCGCCGCGGCTGCAGATCAACGCGCAGAACTGCGTGCACTGCAAGAGCTGCGACATCAAGGATCCGACTCAGAACATCGATTGGGCTACGCCGGAAGGCGGCGGCGGTCCGAACTATCCGGGCGGCATGTGACCGCCGGCTGAACCCCGCGACATCAAGGAAGCGAAACCTCTCTCATGAAGCTGCTTGTTCCCGTCAAGCGCGTTGTCGACTACAACGTCAAGGTGCGCGTGAAATCCGATGGCTCCGGCGTCGAGACCGCCGGCGTCAAGATGTCGATGAACCCGTTCGACGAGATCGCGATCGAGGAAGCCGTCCGGCTCAAGGAGCATGGCTCGGTCAGCGAGATCGTCGCCGTCTCGATCGGTGTCCCGCAGTGCCAGGAGACGCTGCGAACGGCGCTGGCGATGGGTGCGGATCGCGCCATCCTGGTGCAGAGCGAGACCAGTCCGGAACCGCTGGCGGTCGCCAAGATCCTGCGCGCGCTGGTCGAGCGCGAGCAGCCCGGTCTGGTGATCATGGGCAAGCAGGCGATCGACGACGACATGAACGCGACCGGGCAGATGCTGGCCGGCCTGCTCGGCTGGTCGCAAGGCACGTTTGCCAGCAAGGTGGTGCTCGAGGAGGGGTCCGCCACCGTCACCCGCGAGGTCGATGGCGGCCTGGAGACCGTGGCGCTGACGCTGCCGGCGATCATCACCACCGATCTGCGCCTGAACGAGCCCCGCTACGCCTCGCTGCCGAACATCATGAAGGCGCGCAAGAAGCCGCTGGAGACGCTCACGCCGGCCGATCTCGGCATCGATGCCAGCCCGCGTCTGACCACGCTGCGGGTCAGCGAGCCGCCGACGCGCAAGGCCGGCGTCAAGGTCGGCTCGGTGACCGAACTGCTCGACAAGCTCCGCAACGAAGCCAAGGTGATCTGACCATGTCCGCTCTCGTCCTGCTCGATCACGAGGCCGGCCAGATCAAGGCCGCCTCGCGGTCCGCCATCGCCGCGGCGACCGCCCTCGGCGAGGTGCACGTCCTCGTCGCCGGGCATGACATCGGCGGAGTCACCGAGGCGGCCAGCAGGATCGCCGGCGTCGCCAAGGTGCTGCGCGTCGATGCCGCCGCCTACGAGAAGGCACTCGCCGAACCGCTTGCCGCCCTGCTGGTCTCGCTCGCCGGCGCCTACGACCACCTGCTCGCGGGCGCCACCGCCACCGGCAAGAACGTGATGCCGCGCGTGGCGGCCCTGCTCGACGTGCAGCCGATCAGCGAGGTCATCGAGGTGGTCGATGCCGACACCTTCGTGCGGCCGATCTATGCCGGCAACGCGCTGGCGACGGTCAAGTCGGCCGACGCCAAGAAGGTGCTGACCGTGCGCGCCGCCAATTTCGATCCGGCGCCGGCGGAAGGCGGCAGTGCTGCGGTCGAGGACGTGGCCGATATCGAGGCGGCGACGCTGTCGCGCTTCGTCTCCGCGGAGCTGTCCAGGAGTGAGCGTCCGGAGCTCGCTTCCGCCCGCGTGGTCGTCTCCGGCGGCCGCGGCATGCAGAACGGCGAGAACTTCAAGCTGCTCGACCCGGTCGCCGACAGCCTGGGTGCCGCGATCGGCGCGTCGCGCGCTGCGGTGGATGCCGGCTACGTGCCGAACGACTACCAGGTCGGCCAGACCGGCAAGATCGTCGCTCCGGAGCTCTACGTCGCGATCGGCATCTCCGGTGCGATCCAGCATCTGGCCGGCATGAAGGACAGCAAGATCATCGTCGCCATCAACAAGGACGAGGAGGCGCCGATCTTCCAGGTCGCCGATTACGGGCTCGTCGCCGACCTGTTCAAGGCCCTGCCGGAACTCGCCGACGCGCTCAAGCCGGCCGCCTGACCGCGATCCTGCCGCCCCGCGCCGACATCGTCGTTCTCGGCGCCGGTGCGGCCGGGCTGATGTGCGCGATCAGCGCCGGGCGTCGGGGTCGTTCCGTGCTGGTGCTGGACCACGCCGCCGAGCCGGGCCGGAAGATCCTGATCTCCGGCGGTGGACGCTGCAACTTCACCAACCGCGAGACGGTGCCGGAGCGGTTCCTGTCGGACAACCCGCATTTCGCCCGCTCGGCGCTGTCGCGCTACCGGCCTTCGGACTTCGTCGGCCTGCTCGAGAAGCACGGCATCGCCTATCACGAGAAGACGCTGGGGCAGCTGTTCTGCGACGGCTCCGCGCGCGGCATCGTCGCCATGCTGCTGGCG
>CAXUCM010000166.1:0-8122 GCA_964249315.1 uncultured Acetobacteraceae bacterium
CTGCAGGGGCTGGCCCTGCTGATGACGTTCTCCGCCGGCGGCTGGGCGGCCCTGCTGCTGAGCCTGCTCCTCATGGGCGTCCTGTTCCGGCCTCAGCGAATCAACTGGCGTGCCGCCATGCCGGGACTGATCTCGAACAGCGTCTCGCGCTCGGCGATGCGGATCGCGCCGATATCGCGCTTGGTCACGCCGCCGCGCCGGCAGATCAGCGGCACCAGCCATTTCGGATCGGCCCTGTCGTGGCGCCCGATCGGCAGGCGGAACCAGCTCCCCTGCCCCGGCATGATCCGGTCGGTGCGCTCGGCACGCTCCGCCCGAGGTGTCGCGCGTTCGGGCGCGCGCACCTGGGTCGCCGCGACCTCCTCCGGGTCGGGCAGGCGGGCGCGATGCAGCCGGATCAGGGCCGCGGCGATCTCCTCGGCGCTGCGGCCTTCCAGCAGCGCGCGCGCCAGCCCCAGATCCTCCGGCAGGATCGGCTCGGCCAGCACCGGGTCGGCGAGCAGCCGTTCGCTGTCGCGCGCGCGGATCTCGTCCGGGCTCGGCGGCCCGCTCCAGCTCGCGGTGACGTTGGCCGCCTGCAGCAACGTCTCCGCCCGCCGCCGCCGGCTCGAGGGCACGATGACAACGCAGGTGCCCTTGCGTCCGGCGCGGCCGGTGCGGCCGCTGCGATGCAGCAGCGTCGCCGGATCCGTGGGCAGGCTGGCATGGATCACCAGCCCGAGATCGGGCAGGTCCAGGCCGCGCGCGGCGACGTCGGTGGCGACGCACACCCGCGCCTGGCCGGTGCGCAGCGATTCCAGCGCGCGCGAACGCTCGCTCTGGCTCAGCTCGCCCGACAGCGCCACCGAGGCGAAGCCGCGCTCGAGCAGGCTGCCGTGCATGTGGCGCACCATCTCGCGGGTGTTGCAGAACACCATCGCGGTCGGGCTCTCGAAATAGCGCAGCACGTTGACGACGCTGTGCCCCTCCTCGTCGCGCGCCGCCAGCACGGCGCGATACTCGATGTCGGCATGCTGGGTGCGGTTGCCGCCGGCGGTGTCGATGCGCAGCGCGTCGCGCTGGTAGCGCCGCGCCAGGGTCGCGATCTCGCGCGCGATCGTCGCCGAGAACAGCAGCGTGCGACGCGCCGCCGGGGTCTTGTCGAGGATCGTCTCCAGCTCCTCGCGGAAGCCGAGATCGAGCATCTCGTCGGCCTCGTCGAGCACGACGACGCGCAGCTGCGACACGTCGAGCCGGCCGCGGGTGAGATGGTCGCACAGCCGGCCGGGGGTGCCGACGACGACGTGGCAGCCGCCGGCCAGCGCCTGCGCCTCGCGACGCAGATCCATCCCCCCGATGCAGGAGATGATCCGAGCCGCGGTCTCGGCATAGAGCCAGGACAGCTCGCGATGCACCTGCACGGCGAGCTCGCGGGTCGGTGCGATCACCAGCGCCAGGGGTGCGGTTGCGCGCTCGAACTGCGGCGCGTCGCCGAGCAGCGTCTGCGCGCTGGCCAGGCCGTAGGCCACGGTCTTGCCGGAGCCGGTCTGCGCCGAGACCAGCAGGTCGCGGCCGAGAGCCGCAGGCTGCAGGACGGCGTCCTGCACGGAGGTCGGTTCGTCGTAGCCGCGCGCGGCGAGCGCCTGCGCCAGCGATGGATGGGTCGGGGGGAACGGCATGCGCGCTCTATAGGACAAACCAACCGCCGACCCAGCCTTAATTCTCCGGCTCGACCGGCGTGCGCGCGATCACCGCGTAGATCGGGTCGCGCCAGTCGGGATCGTCCGGCTCCGGGATCACCGCGCCGGTCTCGATCTCGCCGAGCCCGGCGCGACCGAGCAGCAGGCAGAGCAGCCGGCGCTGGTCGTCGGCGTCGAGCGCCTGCCAGATCGCCACCGCCTTGGTCGGGAAGCAGCGGTTCGAGCTGGTCAGCACCAGCGGCGCGCCGGGGCGCAGGCAGCGGGCGAGCTCGCGGAACACCTCCACCGGGCGCTGCAGATACTGCACGCCGACGCACAGGCAGGCGGCATCCAGGCAGCGGTCGGCGAGCGGCAGTGCGGGATCGCGGTTGAGGTCCTGGACGAAGTGGCGGTCCAGCCTGGCGTTGGCGGCAAGCTCCGCCTCGTTCATGCCGTGCCCGATGACCCGCTCGAACGACACTTCTTCCGGCAGGTGGCTGATCCAGCTGCTCATCAGGTCGAGGATCACGCCGCCGGGGGGCAGCACGGTGCGATACAGCGCGGTCACCGCGCGGATCGCGCCGTCATCGAGGTGGGTGACGAAGCGCGGCTCGGCGTAGAACAGCGCATCGGGCGCGGTGTCGACCTTGTCGAACGCGTGCGGGTGCAGGCCCGCGAGGTCGTCGGTCACGGGCCGCCGCTGGTTCCGGGCTCGGGATCGAGCCGCGCATCGATCGCCTCGCGCGCCGCCATCACAGCGGTCTTGAACGAGCCGCGCACGCCGCTGCCGCCAGCGAGGCCGCTTTCCGCATCATGGCCGAGATGGACCGTCCATAGCCGGTGACCGTCCTGCTCCGGGCCGATCACGTAACGCACGTCGCGATACAGCAGGATCTGTTCCATCTCGCTCTCCGGTCTTGCCGATGCAACGCGGGCCGTCCGGCAAGGTTCAGGGCGCTTGCCAAGCCGGCGTTGCCGAGCGAGTGATCGGGCGTGCGCGCCGGCCCGGCGCGTGATCGGGAGCGCCGATGTCCGCACCTTCCGCCGCCTCGCCCGTCTACGACGCCTCCCGTCCCGCGCCGAGCCGGACGCAATCCTTCTCCGTCGTCCTGCTGATCGAGCTGTGGGAACGGTTCGGCTATTACGGCATGCAGGCGGTGCTGCTGCTGTTCATGGTGCAGCGGCTCGGCTTCTACGACGCGCGCGCCAACCTGCTCTGGGGCGCCTTCGCGGCGCTGACCTACGCGGCGCCGGCGATCGGCGGCTGGATCGGCGATGCCGTGCTCGGCTCGCGGCGGACCATGCTGATCGGCGCCTGCACGCTGGCCTGCGGCTACCTGCTGCTGTCGCTGCCTGCGCGCGGGCAGCTCTCGCTCTACCTGGCGATGGGGGTGATCAGCGTCGGCAACGGCCTGTTCAAGTCGAACGCCGCGAACCTGGTGCGCCGGATCTACGAGGGCGACGATGCCCGCCTCGATGCCGCCTTCACCATCTACTACATGGCGGTCAATGTCGGCTCCACGGTGTCGCTGCTGCTCTGCCCCTGGCTCGCCGACCGCTACGGCTGGCACGCCGCCTTCGCCGTTTGCTGCGCCGGGCTGCTGCTCGGCCTGTCGAACTACGCGCTGATGCATCGCTGGCTCGGGGGCATCGGTTCCGCCCCCGACGCCGCGCCGCTGCGCCCCGGACGGCTGGTCGCGGTGCTGGCCTGCGCGCTCGGCGCGATCGCGCTGGTCTGCCTCGTGCTGCAGCATCCCATGATCGCGCGCGGCTGCGTCTGGCTCGCCGGCCTGGTGGTGGCCGCGATCTGGGCCTGGACGCTCTTCGTCAGCGACGCGCGCGAGCGGCCCGGGCTGCTGCTGATGTACCTGCTCACCCTCGAGGTGATGCTGTTCTTCATCTTCTACCAGCAGATGGCGACCTCGCTGACGCTGTTCGCGCTGCGCAACGTCGATCTCGATTTCGGCCTCGCCGGGCTGCACCTGTTCCGCTGGTCGCCCGGCCAGTTCCAGGCGCTGAACGCGATCTGGATCATGCTGCTGAGCCCGCCGCTGGCCTGGCTCTACAACCGCCTCGGCGCGGGCGGCCACGACCTGCCGGTGGCCGGCAAGTTCCTGCTCGGCTTCGCCGCCGTCGCCGGCGGCTTCCTGGTCTGGTGGCTGGCCTGCCGGGGCGCCACGTCGCCGCTGGTCTCGTCCTGGGTGATGGTCTGGGGCTACGGGCTGCTCTCGCTCGGCGAGCTGCTGATCAGCGGGCTGGGTCTCGCCGTCGTCGCGCGCTACGTGCCGGCGCGGATGAGCGGCTTCATGATGGGCGCGTTGTTCGTCGGCATCGGGGTGGCGATGTATATCGGCAGCGCGGTGGCCAACCTCGCCGCCCTGCCCGGGCTCGGCGGCGCGGTCGGCCCGGCGCAGAGCCTGCCGATCTATACCGGCCTGTTCCTGCGGCTGTTCGTGGTGGCCTGCGGCGGCACGCTGCTGTTCGCGCTGCTGCTGCCGCTCACCGCCAGGCTGGACCGCGCCCACCGGCGCTCGACGATGACCGTGGCGATGGCGGCGCCGAAGAAGCCGACATAGTAGCCGATATCGGCGCCGCCGAGCGCGCGCGCGATCGGTCCGGTATAGGGGTCGCTGACCGAGAACAGCGCGATCGTCAGCACGGCGGTGACGACGAAGATGCTCGCCGCCGGGGTCCAGCCGGCGCTCGCCGGCCGCCGCCGGCCGCCGATCAGGTACCAGTCGGCGAGCACGATGCCGATCCAGGGCGCGATCCAGTACAGCGTCACCACCAGGTAGCCGGTATAGAGCTCGGCGTAGCGTCCGGCGCCGAACACCGCGATGACGTAGCCGAGCGAGGCGGTCAGGATCGCAGCCGCGATGCGCGGAACCCGGATCCCGGCCGAGATCAGGCTGTAGCTGGCGGTGTTGTCGTTGAAGGCGTTGCCGGTGATCGAGGACAGCGCGATCGCCGCCAGCACGACCGGGCCGAGACCGCCGGCCGCATGCTGCAGGTGCGCGATCACCGCGACCGGCGAGGCCTCGCCGGTCGCCCCCGCGGTGACCAGCCCGAGCAGCTGGAACGGCACCGCGGAGAGCAGCAATCCGGCCAGCGCCAGCCAGACCACGCGACGCGGCGACGTCCGCTCCGGCAGGTAGCGGGTGTAGTCCGAGGAGTAGGACGCCCAGGACAGGTTGAAGCTGGCCAGGATCGCGGTCGCGAGCAGGAAGCGGGCGAGCGGGACCGGGTGTGGCGCGTGCGGCAGCCCGGCATCGCGCGCGCCGAGCAGCCCGATCACGGCGAACGCCGCCAGCAGCAGCGCGCCCAGGTATTTCTGCAGCGTCTGCACCATGTCGTGGCCGTGGATGCTGGCCGCCATCTGCAGCGCGGCGAGCACGCCGAGCGCCAGCCAGAACGGCAGGTCGGCGCCGCCGAGCGCGAGCAGCGCGATCAGGGCGGCGGCGGCCGGCACGTTGTTCACCGCGTCCCAGCCGACGCAGTAGAGCCAGTTGAGCAGGGCGGGCAGCCGCACCCCGAGCCTGCCCAGCACGCGCCGCGAGGCTTCCATCTGGGTCAGCCCGGTGCGCGGTCCGATCGCGGCGGCGAGCGCCACCGGCACCGCGCCGACCAGGTTGCCGAGCAGGATCGCGAGCACGCCCTCGCGAAAGCCGAGCCCCAGCGTCGCCAGCAGCACGCCGACCACCCAGCCGCCGGGACCCAGGTTCGGCGTGAAGTGGCTCCAGAACACGCGGTCGAGACGCATCGTCTTGCGCGCAGCCGGCACCGGCTCGGTGACGATCGCGAAGCCCGACGCCTCCATTCGCGGCGCCGAAAAACCGGTTTGCCGTGCCATTCATCCAACCTTAACGTTACGAGGGCAGCATCGGTCAAGTCCGGGGGAGTGTCGTGGGAACCATGTCGCAGGGTTGCGTCGCTTGCAGAGATCTTGGCCGGCTGTTTCCCTTCACGATGGCGTTCCAGCCGGTCGTCGACCTCGTGGAGCGGCGGATCGATGCGTACGAGGCGCTCGTGCGCGGGCCCGATGGAGAGGGTGCGGGACATGTCCTGGCGCAGGTCCATGACGACAACCGCTACGCCTTCGACCAGGCCTGCCGGGTCCGCGCGATCGAGATGGCGGCCGGGCTCGGCATCGATCGGCAGCTCAACATTAACTTCCTGCCCGGGGCGGTCTACGAGCCGCGTGCCTGCATCCGGCTGACGCTGGCTGCGGCGGCGCGCACCGGTTTTCCGCGCGAGCGCCTGACCTTCGAGATCGTCGAGACCGAAACCATCACCGATACCGCGCATCTGATCGAGATCATCGCCGAATATCGGCGCCAGGGCTTCAGGATCGCGCTGGATGATTTCGCCACCGGCTATTCCGGACTGTCGCGACTGGCCGAGCTGAGACCCGACATCGTCAAGCTCGACCGTGCGCTGGTGCAGGATTGCGACCGGGACCGCACGCGGCTGGCGATCATCGCCAGCATGATCGCCCTCGGCCGCGAACTCGACATCAAGGTCGTGCTCGAGGGCGTCGAACGCGCCGGCGAGGCGGAGGCGCTGCGCTCGGTCGGCGGCCGCTTCATGCAAGGCTATCATTTCGCCAGGCCCGCGTTCGAGGCGATCGTGCGCGACGAGGCGATCTGGGCCGCCTCGTCCAGCCTGGTCGGCTGACCTCGCGCGTGGGCGGTGGCCCGCGGCTCGGCCGTCGCGCGCTGGCGGCGATGCCGCTGCTGCTCGCCGGCGGCTGTTCGCCGGTGGACATTGTCAACACGCTGGCGCCGGACCGGCTGGTCGCGACGTCGCTCGCCTACGCCGACGGCCCGCGCCATCGCCTCGACGTCTACGCGCCCGGCGCCGGCAAGGCCGGGCCCTCTCCGGTCGTGCTGTTCCTGTACGGCGGCTCCTGGGACAGCGGCAGCCGGGCGATGTATCGCTTCGTCGGCGGTGCACTCGCGGCGCAAGGCTTCGTCGTGGTGATCCCGGACTACCGGCTCTATCCGGAGATCCGCTATCCGGCCTTCCTGCAGGATTGCGCGGCAGCCCTCGACTGGACCCGCCGGCATGCCGGTCGCTTCGGCGGCGATGCGCGGCCGCCCTTCGTGATGGGACACTCCGCCGGCGCCTATAACGCGGCGATGCTCGCGCTGGATCCGCGCTGGCTCGCCGGCGTCGGCAGGACGCCGCGCGCCGACCTGCGCGGCCTCGTCGGGCTGGCCGGCCCATACGATTTCCTGCCGCTGGACAGCGACGAGCTGAGGGCGATCTTCGCGCCGGGCGTGCCGCTGCGAAGCACGCAACCGATCGCCCACGTCGACGGCGCCGGTCCGCCGGCGCTGCTGCTCGCCGGAACCGCCGACCGCATCGTGCGGCCCGGCAACACGATGCGGCTGGCAGCCGCCATCCGCGCGCGCGGCGGCACCGTTGCGACGCGACTGTATCCCGGCATCGGCCATATCGAGATCATCGGCGCGTTCTCGGGCGCGTTGCGTTTCCTCGCCCCCAGCCTGCGCGATTGCGCGCAGTTCATGCACGCGGCCTGAAAGCGTCGCGAGCGACGTCATCCAAATGCAGCACTGCGCCGTAAGGCGGACATGATCGCCGTGCTGCAAGCAACCCCGCGTGCCTCGCCAAGGCCTGAGCGAGAGGCTAGTCTTCGCGTCGTTTACTGGGGACGGTTCCTGTCTGGCATGTCGGACGAAAGCAAGGCTGCAGGCGGGTCGCTCGACTCGCTTCTCTCACGCTGCGGCGCAGGCGACCGGATCGCATTTCGGGAACTCTACGATCTGCAGGCGGCCCGGCTCTACGGCCAGGCGCTTCGCCTGACGCGCCAGCCGCAACTGGCTGCGGACGCGGTGCACGACGCCTTCCTGCAGGTCTGGCAGCGCTCGTCGCGCTTCGATCCCGCACGCGGCCGCGCCGAGGCGTGGCTGACCAGCCTGTTGCGCTATCGTGCCATCGACATCCTGCGCAAGCGCGGCCGCGAGAATTACGGCGTCGAGCCGTCCGACGCGCCGGATCCGGGGCCGGATCCGCTCGCCCAGCTCGCATCGAGCGCGGAAGGATCGGAACTGCTTCGCTGCCTGGGCGAGCTCGAGGAGGGCCAGCGCCGGGTCGTGCTGATGGCCTTCGTCGACGGCCTGAGCCATTCTGAACTTGCAACAAGACTGCAGGCGCCGCTCGGCACGGTGAAGTCGTGGGTCAGACGTGCGCTGCTCGGCCTGCGCCGGTGCCTTGAAGCATGAGCGGCAGCACCTACGGACCGGCGCCGGATCCTGGGTCGGAGGAATCCGAGCTGCTCGCCGCCGAATACGTGCTGGGCACGCTCGATCCGGCCGATCGCGTCGTCGTCGCGCGCGAGGCGGAGACCGACCGCGGGCTGCGCGATGCGATCGCCGCCTGGGAACGCCGGCTGGCGCCGCTGGCCGCGATCAGCGCGCCGGGCGCACCGCCCCCCACGCGAT
>CAXUCM010000167.1:0-8058 GCA_964249315.1 uncultured Acetobacteraceae bacterium
CATCGGCGCCGCGGTGGCGTTTCTGGCCAGCGACGAGGCCGGCTGGGTGACGGGCACGACGCTGCACGTCAATGGCGGCATGGCGATGATTTGACGCTCGATCCGGCAAGGCGGGAAAGCGGCGAGACGCGGCGCCTTGGCGGCCGGTAAAAATCCATGCTAATCGCCCGCTGCTTCGTCCGCAGCGGGCAGGTAGGATCCAGCGTGGTGGCGACTGGATGTTCAGGACAGGACGAACGAGTTCGAACCGCCCATCTTTCCCGGGCAGAGAGGAAGCACAGTCAGATGAGCGAGATCGCCGACAAGGTTAAGAAGATCGTCGTGGAGCACCTCGGCGTCGAAGAGAGCAAGGTGACTCCTGAGGCTTCCTTCATCGACGACCTCGGCGCCGACAGCCTCGACACGGTCGAGCTGGTCATGGCTTTCGAGGAAGCGTTCGGAGTCGAGATCCCGGAGGATGCGGCGGAAAAGATCTCCACCGTCAAGGACGCGATCGACTATATCGAGAAGCAGAAGGCTGCCTGAGGCAAGACTGCGATGAGCTGGGACCGCCGGGTCGTCGTCACCGGCATGGGCATCGCCGGCCCGCTCGGCGTCGGTATCGGGCCGTTCTGGAAGCGCCTCATCGAGGGCGAGACCGGGATCGATCGGATCCGCGCCTTCGATGCGTCGGACCTGCCGGCGCAGGTGGCCGGCGAGGTGCCGGCCGGGCGGCGCGAGACCGGCGGCCTCGACCTCGGCGAGTGGATCGTCCAGAAGGACCAGAAGAAGATGGATCGCTTCATCCATCTCGGCCTGGTCGCCGCCAGCGAGGCGGTCGAGGATTCCGGCTGGATGCCGCAGCGCGAGGAGGATCAGGCCGCCACCGGCGTGATGATCGGCTCCGGCATCGGCGGGCTGCAGACGATCTACGAGGCCTCGATCCAGGTGCATGACGGCCGCGCACGCCGGCTGTCGCCGTTCTTCATCCCGTCCGCGCTGATCAACCTGGTCTCCGGGCACCTCTCCATCAAGTACGGCTTCAGGGGCCCGAACCATTCCGCCGTCACCGCGTGTGCCACCGGCGTGCACGCGATCGGCGACGCCGCCCGTCTGATCATGCTCGGCGATGCCGACGTGATGGTCGCCGGCGGCACCGAGGCGGCGGTGTGCGCGCTCGGCATCGCCGGCTTCTGCGCCTCGCGCGCGCTCTCGACCGGCTTCAACGACACGCCCGCGCGCGCCTCGCGGCCGTGGGACCGCGATCGCGACGGCTTCGTCATGGGCGAGGGTGCCGGCATCGTCGTGCTCGAGGAGTACGAGCATGCGAGACGGCGCGGCGCGAAGATCTATGCCGAGGTTCGCGGCTACGGCATGTCGGGCGACGCGCACCACATCACCGCACCGCCGGAAGGTCATGCCGGCGCGTATCGCGCCATGGTCGCGGCCCTGCGCAATGGCGGCCTGACGCCGGCGGACGTCCAGTACGTGAATGCGCACGGCACCTCGACCATGGCCGACGATCTCGAGCTGGAGGCGGTCGAACGGCTGTTCGGGCCGCATGCGCGCGGTCTGGCGATGTCGTCGACGAAGTCGGCGACCGGGCACCTGCTCGGCGCCGCCGGTGCGATCGAGGCGATCTTCTGCATGCTGGCGATCCGCGACAGCGTGGTGCCGCCGACCCTGAACCTGGACGATCCGAGCCGCGACAGCGTGATCGACCGCGTCGCCCACAGCGCGCAGGAGCGTCGCATCGACGTCGCCCTGTCGAACAGCTTCGGCTTCGGCGGCACCAACGCCAGCATCCTGCTCGGCGCGGTCTGACCCGCCGATACTCTCGCCGCCCGGGTCTGGCTCTGGCTCTGGGTCTGGCGCTGGCCGCCTCGGCGGTGCGGGCGCTGCTGGTCGCGGGCGCGCTGTTCGGCGCCGTCACCCTCTACGAACGTCCCGGCCCGCTGCGCGAAGCCAAGGCGATCGTGGTGCCGCACGGCTCGCTGACGCTGACCGCGTCCGCGCTGCAACAGGCCGCGGCACTGCCCTCCGGTCGTGCCGCAGCTCTGGGCCTGCGGCTTGCCGCCCGGCTGAGCCGGGCGAACGGGCCGGTCCGTGCCGGCGAGTTCGTCTTCCCGGCCCGGGCCTCGCTCCGCGACCTGCTGATCGTGCTGCGCACCGGCCGGCCGGTGCAGCACGAGCTGACCATCCCGGAGGGCCTCACCGCGGCCCAGATCGCCAGACTGCTCGAGGCAGACGGCCTGACCGGTCCGGTGCCGGTGATGGCCGAGGGCAGCATCCTGCCGCAGACCTATGCCTACACCTACGACACCAGTCGCGCCGCGCTGGCCGGCCGGATGCAGCAGGCGATGCAGCGGCGGCTGGCCGAGATCTGGGCCTCGCGCACCCCCGGGCTGGGGCTGCCCGATCCCGGCGCGCTGGTCGCGCTGGCCAGCCTGGTCGAGCGCGAGACCGCGGTCGCGGCCGAGCGCCCGATGGTGGCGCGCGTGTTCCTCAACCGGCTGCGTCTCGGCATGCGTCTGCAATCCGATCCGACCGTCGCCTACGCCGCTTCGGGCGGCCTCGGCGCGCTGTCGCGCCCGCTCAGCCGGGCCGATCTCGGATGGGCCAACCCCTACAACACCTACGTCGCAGCGGGCCTGCCGCCCGGCCCGATCTGCGCGCCGGGCGAAGCCGCGATGCAGGCGGTGGCGCACCCGGCGGACGGCGATGCGCTGTATTTCGTGGCCACCGGCGATGGCGGTCACGCCTTCGCCGCGGCACTGCCGGACCATCTGCGCAACGTCGCCCGGCTGCGCGCCCGCGAGGCCGCGTCCGAGGCAGTGCCGTGAGCCGGCGCACCGCCGTGATCACCGGTGCGACCGGCGGCATCGGCCGGTGGATCGCGCTCGGCCTGGCCGAGGCCGGGTTCCGGCTGTTCGTGATCGGACGCGATCCGACCCGGCTGGCGGCGATGCAGGCCTGGATCGTCGGCCAGGCGCCGGCCAGCGACGGCGCGATCCGCACCGTCACCGCGGACCTGTCGCTGCTGGCGGAGACGCGAGCGGCGGCGCAGACGGTGCTCGCACGGACGCAGCGGCTCGACCTGCTGGTCAACAATGCCGGCACGCTGTCGCCGCGTCGCGTCGAGACCGTCGAGGGCCATGAGCGCACCCTCGCGGTCAACCATCTGTCGCCGTTCGTGCTGACCGACGCCCTGTTGCCGGCGCTGCGCGAGACCGCCGGCGCGCGTATCGTCAATGTCGGCTCTTCGACCTCGGACCGCGCGCGGATCGACCCGGACGATCTCGAGCTCGTCCGGCACTGGCGCATGGTGCGGGCCTATTCCCGCTCCAAGCTCGCCCTGCTGATCGCCAGCCTGACGCTGGCCCGACAGCTGGACGCGGAAATTGTCAGTGTCAACGTGGTGCATCCCGGCATGGTCGCCACCGGCCTGGTGCGCAACCGCGGCGTGGTCGGACTGGCCTGGCGGGGGATGGCGCCGTTCCTGCTCAGCGAGCGGCAGGGCGCGGCGACACCGCTGCACGTCGCCTTGTCGCCCGGCTGCGAGGGCGTCAGCGGGCGCTATTGGAAGCGATGCCGTCCGGTGGTCCCGAACCGGCGGGCGCTGGATCCGGCGCTGTGCGAGCGGGTGCTGGCGGCGACGGCGGCGCTGGCGGCCAGGCCGCCGCCGCGTTGAGCCGACCGCGGCCGAGCCCGAGCAGCCAGACATGCGCGCTCCAGCCGCGCGCGCGTCGTCCGAACGGCCCGTGCACGCCGAACACGCGGCGCGGCGGCGCGAACAGGCAGGGCTCCTCGCAGGCCTCCGCCGCCGGGTCGCGGGAGAGCAGGCTGTCGAAGCGCAGCCGCTCGGTCAGCCAGGCGGCCAGGCTCGGCGAGGCGCGCGAGATCAGCGAAAAGGCGAGCACGGTGAAGCTGACCACCATCTCGCGTCGGCGTCCGGTCGCGGCCAGGTAGAGCGCCGCCGCCACCACCTCGGGCTGGTAGACCGGCGGCACCGGTCGCGAGGGGAACCCCATATGCGACGGCGCGTGGCTGAAGAACGGGGTGTTCACCGCCGGCGGGAACACGGTGCAGACATGCACGCGGCTGCGCGCCAGGCGAAGCTCGACCCGCACCGACTGGCTGAAGCCGCGCACCGCCGCCTTGGCACCGGCATAGGAGGTCATCAGCGGCAGGCCGTGGAAGGCGATGCCCGAGCAGACGTTGACGATGCTGCCGCGATCGGACGGCAGCATCCGGCGCAGCGCCGTGCGGGTGCCGTTCACGGTGCCCAGGTAGGTGACGTCGGTGACCCGGCGGAACTCCGCGTCCGGCACGTCGAGCAGCCGGCCATAGACGCCGTTGCCGGCGGCGTTGATCCAGACATCGATGCGGCCGAGCCGGGCGGCGATGTGCGCCGCGGCCTGTTCCAGCGCTTCGCCGTCGGCGACGTCGGCCACCGCGATCGCGCCGATGCCGCCGCAGGCGGCGAGTTCCGCCTCGGTCTCGACGAGGCCGTCAAGGCCGCGCGCGATCAGCCCGACATGCCAGCCGCGCCGGGCGAACAGGCGCGCCGTGCTGCGGCCGATCCCAGAGGAGCCGCCGGTGATCACCACCACCGGCCGTGCGTCCTGGACAGAAGGGGCGGACGGCGCGAGCGGGGCGTTCATGCCGGCCACAGACCATGCGGAGCCTGGACTGTAAATGCCGACCGCTGCAACCGGGCGCGCGGTCGCAAGTTGCGGTGCGATGACGGATCTCACGCGACGCACCCTGTTCGGCACTGCCGCCGTCGCCGGGGCCGGACTCTCCAGGATTGCCCAAGGCGCGACTGCTCGGGCTGCCCCCGGCCAGGAACCGGCGGCACTCCGGGGGTCCGTCACCGACGGCCGCGTCAGCCTGCCGCCGCTGCACGATGCGAGCGAAGCCAACCAGCCGCCGCCGAACCCGCTGCCGCCGGGCCGCCGGCTCGGCGTGGCCGTGGTGGGTCTGGGCAACCTCGCGCTCGAGCAGATCCTGCCCGGCTTCGGCGATGCCAGGCAGGTGCGGCTGACGGCGCTGGTCAGCGGCGTGCCGGAAAAGGCACGCGCGATCGCCGCCCAGTACGGGATCGATCCGCGCAACCTCTACGACTACGCGAATTTCGACCGCATCCGCGACAACCCGGCGATCGACATCGTCTACATCGTGCTGCCGAACGCGATGCACGGCGAGTTCACCGCGCGTGCCGCAGCCGCCGGCAAGCACGTGCTGTGCGAGAAGCCGATGGCGGCCTCCGTCGCCGAGGCGGAGCAGATGATTGCGGCCTGCCGCAACGCCGGCCGCCGGCTGATGATCGCCTACCGGCTGCAGTACGACCCGGCGCATCGCACCGCGATCGGCCTGGCGCGGAGCGGGGCGTTCGGCGAGCTGCGCATGATCCAGGCCGGCAACGGCCAGAACGACCGCGCCAATCGGCAATGGCGGCAGATCCGGGCGATGGCCGGCGGCGGCTCGCTGCCCGATGTCGGGTTGTACTGCACCAACGCCTTCCGCTACCTGACCGGCGAGGAGCCGATCGAGGTCACCGGCCAGGTCACCCGGCCGACCGGGGATGCGCGCTTCGCCGAGGTCGAGGACGTGGCGCTGTTCACGCTGCGGTTTCCCTCCGGCGTGATCGCCACCGGTGCCTCGGGCTACAGCTACCATGAGAGCCGGCAGCTGCGCGTGCAGGCCGAGCGCGGCTGGTTCGGGCTCGATCCGGCCTTCGGCTACGACAACCTGGCGCTGCAGATCAGCCGCAAGCAGGGCGAGGCTAGCGGGCTGGAGACCAGGCGGTTCGCGCCGCGCAGCCAGTTCGCCCGCGAGATGGACGCGTTCGCGCTGTCGCTGCACGACGACACCACGCCGCTGACGCCGGGCGAGGAAGGGCTGCAGGACATGCGCATCCTCGAGGCGATCTACCAGTCCGCCGCCGGCGGCTCGCCGGTGCGTCTGCCGGCAGGCAATGGTCACGACGTGACACGCGGCGCCTGGCCGAAGCAGCTTGGGCCCTACGTGCCGGTTTGAAAGGCCAGGGCGCTGCCCTGGACCCGCTCAAGGCGTAGCCTTGAGAATCCATTTTTTGTGTGGGTTACTCGCGGTGGAGTACGGAGTCGTTGAGGAGGTTGGCCAGGCGGCCTGAGGTGAAGTCCTGCTTCAGGGCTGCCTCGTCGTAGGCGTCGCGGACCCACTCCAGGAACGGCAGGCGGCCTTCCGCCTCGCGCTGATAGCGCAGGAAGAAGGCATCGAGGATGCCGGTGCGCGAGCGGCGGAAGTGGCCGAAGCGCCAGCTCAGTTCGCGCAGCGCCGCCTCGGCGCTGCCGCCCTCGAACAGCAGGACGAGGCCGGCAGCGAGACCGGCGCGATCCGCTCCGGACTTGCAGTGCATCAGGATCGGACACGCGAGCTGCCGGTAGAGGCAAGCAAAGCGCAGGATGCGCTCGCGATGTGGGGCGCCGCGGCTCTCGAAGGCCATGTCGACATGGTCGAGCCCGAGTTCGCGTGCCGCCTCGCGCGAGAGCGCGTCCGAGCCACAGCGACGATGGCCACGGAGATTGACCAGGGTGCGGACGTGATAGCGCGAAGCCAGATCCGACAGCCGCGCCGGCGTCGGATGGTTGCACCGATACACGCGCCCGGGGATCACCGGCGCGAAGTTCGACCAGACCGTCCGGAAGATGCCGTGATCCACCCACAGGCTGTCGCGCCAGGCCGCTCGTCGCGCTCCGCGCTCCGCCAAGTCCCCCTCAAACACCCCCGGATGAACTCCCGAAAATGGATTTCAAAGGCGAGCCTTTGACGGGGTCCTAGGGGCGGAGCCCCCAGCCTTAACCCTTGCGCTCCAGTTGCAGCTGCTTGATCTTCCCGATCGCCGCCGCCGGATTGAGCCCCTTCGGACAGGTCTTGGTGCAGTTCATGATGGTGCGGCAGCCGTAGAGCTTGAGCGGATCCTCCAGCGCATCCAGCCGCTCGCCGGTATACTCGTCGCGGGAGTCGGCGATCCAGCGATAGGCGGCGAGCAGCGTTGCCGGCCCGAGATACTTGTCGCCGTTCCACCAGTAGGACGGGCACGAGGTGGTGCAGCAGAAGCAGAGGATGCATTCCCACATGCCGTCGAGCTGGGCGCGCTCCTCGACGCTCTGGCGCCGCTCGCCGTCCGGCGGCGCCGCCGTGTCCGACTTCAGCCACGGCTCGATCGAGCGGAGCTGGGCGTAGGCTGCGGTGAGATCGGGCACGAGGTCCTTGACCACCGCCATGTGCGGCAGCGGATAGATGCGGACGTCTTTCCGCACCTCCTCGATCGGCTTGAGGCAGGCCAGCGTGTTGGTGCCGTCGATGTTCATCGAGCAGGACCCGCAGATGCCCTCGCGGCAGGAGCGCCGGAAGGTCAGGGTCGGGTCGACCTCGTTCTTGATGTAGATCAGCGCGTCCAGCACCATCGGACCCATCCGGTTCACGTCGAGCTCGTAGGTATCGAGCACCGGGTTCGCGCCGTCGTCCGGGTTCCAGCGATAGATCTTGAATTCCTTGACCCGTTTGGCGCCGGAAGCGGCCTTGAAGCGGCGGCCGGTGCCGACCTTGCTGTTCTTCGGCAGAGAAAACTCGACCATCGTCGGAACCTCTCAGTAGACGCGCTTCTTGGGCGGGAAGACGGAGACCTCGTTGGTCAGCGTCTGCATCCGCACTCGCCGGTAGGAGAGCGAGACCTCGCCATCCTCGGCCAGATGCGCGACCGTGTGTTTCATCCAGTCGGTATCATCGCGGTCGGGATAGTCGTCATGCGCATGCGCGCCGCGGCTCTCCTGGCGGGCCTCGGCGCCGGCCATGGTGACCGTGCCGTTGGCGATCAGGTTCTCGAACTCGAGCGCCTCGACCAGGTCGCTGTTCCAGATCAGCGAGCGGTCGGAGACCGACATGTCGGCAAGGCCGCTCCACAGGTTGCGGATCTTGCCGACGCCGTCCTGCAGGCTGCTGGCGGAGCGGAACACCGCGGCATGCGCCTGCATGGTGCGCTGCAGCTGCTCGCGCATGTTGTGCACGTCGGACGCGACCTTGACCCGCCCG
>CAXUCM010000168.1:0-7768 GCA_964249315.1 uncultured Acetobacteraceae bacterium
GGGTCGCCGGCGTCGCGTTGCCGCTGCCTGCGCCCGCACTTGCGCCCGCACTCGCGCCCGCACTCGCGCCCGCACTCGCCTGCGCGCGTGCGTCGCTCGCGGCGCCGATGGCGACGCAGGCCACGGTCGCCAGCAACGCCGACCGACCGACCGGCCCGACACGGCGCTCGACGCATCGAGGGAACACCGTGCCCAGGGGAGCGAATGTCGAACCCATCTACCGCTCTTTCATCAACTGCTGATTCGTTGCCGGAGGAAGATTGCATGAAGGTTGCGCGATCGGTCCATCTATGTTCCACGACGATCGGCAGTGCAACCTGACAGGTCTGAGACTTTTCCACGCGTGTCGTTCGTGCAACATACTTCAACGGCCAAGCTGTCGGCTCCGGCGGCGCCGACGCCTGCACCTCTCCGGATGTCGCACTACCGGGCGTCGTCCTGGCCGAGCGCCTCTCCCCGCATCACGGCAACGCAAGACCCCCCGACACTGCCGCGAATGGCGTTCCCGGTGCGCCGGGCACTCGCACGGAGTAGGCTCGGGCGCCCCATCTCGACGCCCTGGCGGATCTCGAGCTTGCACTCCGCCCCGGTGCCCAGGGAGAGCAGCAATGCCGCCAGCGTCGTCGCGGCGCTGCCGGTGGCGGGATCCTCCCAGATGCCTTCGAGTGGCGCGAACAGCCGGGCGCGGATCGCACCGGCATCGTGCGCATAAAGGTAGAGCGCCAGCTTGCCGCCGAGCTCCGGCCGCTCGCGCACGGCCAGCCGGAAGGCGGCAAGGTCGGGCATCGCCCCCGACAACGATTGCGACTCCACCTCGGCGAACACCAGCGGATTGCCGGTGCTGGCGAGGACCGGCGTATGCGCGGCGAGCCGGATGGCAGCCGGCGGCAGGGCGGCGCAGCGCGCGACCAGGTCCGGCGCCAGCTCGCCCGCGACCGAGAGCGGCTGCGGGGCTGCGACCGCCGCCCCGGTCACCATCCCGGACGCGGAGCGCTGGACGCGCACCTCGACCAGGCCGGCCGGCTCCTCGAACAGCAGGACACCGTCCGTATCGAGGCCGCGTTCGGCCAGCACGAACCCGGTGCCGACGTTTGGATGGCCGGCGAACGCCATCTCGGCGGTCGGATCGAAGATGCGCACGCGTGCGGAATGGGCCGGATCGTCGGGCGGCAGCACGAAGGTGGTCTCGCTCAGGTTGAACTCGCGGGCGAGCGCCTGCATGTCGCCGTCGGACAGTCCGCGCGCGTCGGGAAACACCGCCAGCGGGTTGCCGCCGAAGCGGCGTTCAGTGAACACGTCGACGGTGACGAACTCGTATCCCGGCATCACGCCGCCCTCCTTGCTGCCCGGGGGGACGATAGCATCGGGCGCGGGCGACGCCCGGGGTTGCTTTCCGCAGCCGGCATGGGAGAACGGTGGAATTCGACGAGGAGGTTCGCATGCAGATCGACTGGAACGTGGCGTCTGCCGTGCGGGCGGCGCACGAGCATACGCAGCCTGGGGCCGCGTGATGTCGACCCCGCGCCTGCTCGCCTGCGCCCTGATGCTGGCGGCACTCGCCGGCTGCGACGGCGCGACGCCGCCGGAAGCGGCGGGCCAGGGCAACGCGCTGCCGGCGATGCAGCCGGGGCCGACCACGGTCGGACCGGCCGGGCTCGGACCGGCCGGATCGGGTTCCGCCGTCGGCTCCGGCAACCTGGCCAACCCGGGTGTCGTCGGGCCGAGCATCGGGCCGGGCACGCACTGAGAGGGTGGCGGGAGAAAGGCCAGGGCTCTGCCCTGGACCCGCTCAAGGCTCGGCCTTGAGAATCCGTCTCCAGAAGACGGCGTGTGGTATCACGCTGCTCAAGAGGCTGTGGCAATCATGACCTCGGTCTTGAGTGAAGAAGCGTGAACGCTGATGCTCGCAAAAACAACGAGCTGGAGCGGGTCCGTGAGCGAACGCCAACGGAAAACGCGCTAAGACCTAGCGACAGGACCGTGAGAGGATTCTCAAGGCTTCGCCTTGAGCGGGTCCAGGGCAGAGCCCTGGCCTTCAGCCAGCCGGACGAGACTGCAGGCACCAGATCGCGAAGGCCTGGATCAGCGCCGCTTCCTTGAGGCTGTCGAAGCGGCCGGAGGCGCCGCCATGTCCGGCGTCCATGTTGATCCGCAGCAGGATTGGGTCGCTGCCGGTGGTGGCGGCGCGCAGCCGCGCCACCCATTTCGCCGGCTCCCAGTACGTCACGCGCGGGTCCGACAGGCCGCCGAGGGCGAGGATGGCCGGGTAGGGCCGCGGTGCCACGTTGTCGTAGGGCGAGTAGCCGGCAATGCGGTCGTAGGCGGCCGCATCCTCGATCGGGTTGCCCCATTCCGGCCATTCCGGCGGCGTCAGCGGCAGCGAGATGTCGGACATCGTGTTCAGCACGTCGACGAACGGCACCTGGGCGACGATGCCGGCGAACAGGTCGGGACGCAGGTTGGCGACCGCACCCATCAGCATCCCGCCTGCCGACGCGCCGTGTGCGACGATGCGCCCGGCGGCGCCGTGGCCGGTGGCGATCAGGTGTTCGGCGCAGGCGATGAAGTCGGTGAAGCTGTTCGGCTTGGCCTCGCCGCGTCCGTCCAGGAACCAGCCCCAGCCCTTCTCCGAGCCGCCGCGGACATGGGCGATCGCGTGGATCCAGCCGCGATCGACCAGGCTCAGCGTGCGCGTGGAGAAGCTTGGCTCGATCGCATGACCGTACGAGCCGTAGCCGTACAGCAGCACCGGTGCGGTGCCGTCGAGCGGGGTATCGCGGCCGCGGAGCAGGGTGATCGGCACCAGCGCGCCGTCGGCGGCGCGGGCGTGCAGGCGTTCGGCGCGGAAGCGCGCGGGATCGTGGCCGGAGGGGATCTCCTGGGTCTTGAGCAGGTGCCGGCTGCGCGCGCGCATGTCGTACTCGAACCATTGCCGCGGCGTCGTCGGCGACTGGTAGCTGTAGCGCAGCAGCGGGCCGTCATGCTCGAAGCTGGCGTCGATGCCGAGCAGGTAGGCGGCCTCCGACACCGCGATCGGATGGCTTTCGCCGGCGGCATCGGTGATGACGATGACGTTGTTGGCCTCGTGCCGCTCGAGGCGGACCAGATGGTCGCGATAGGCGCTGACGCGGACGATGAGACGCCCGGGCCGATGCGCCACCCAGTCGCGCCAGTTGTCGCGCCCGGGCGCCTCCACCGGCGCGCGCATCAGCTTGAAATCGACCGCATCGTCCAGGTTGGTGCGGAGGATGAAGTGCTCGCCCCAGTGCGACACGGCGTAGCGCACGCCCTTCTCGCGGGCGGCGACCAGGCGAGGGGCCGCGGTCGGATCGGCGGCCGGGATCAGCCAGGTCTCGTCGGTCTCCTGGTCGCCGCAGACGATGGTGATCCAGGCACGCGAGGCGGAGACGGAAACGCCGACGAAGAAGCCGGGATCCGGCTCCTGGTAGACCAGCGTGTCGGCGCCGCCGCGTGCCGGGCGGCGATAGATCCGGGTCGGCCGGCCATGCTCGTCGCGGAACGTCCAGAACAGGTATCGGGAGTCGGGAGAGAAGGCGAAGTCGCCGGCGGCACTCTGCACCGGATCGTCGAGCAGCCGGCCGGTCTGCAGGTCTCGGACCTGGATGCGATAGATCTCCGAACCCTGCGCGTCCTCGGCGTAGGCGAACAGCTCGTGGTCGGGGCTGTGCCGGGTGGCGGCGACGACGAAGTAGGCGTGGTCGCGGGCGAGGGCTGCGACGTCGAGCAGGATCTGCTCGTCCGTCTCGCCGCCGCCGCGCTTGCGCCTGGCATGGATCGGCTGCTCGGCGCCGGGCGCGTAGCGGGCGTAGTACTCCCAAGGTCCGTCGGGCAGCGGCGGCGACATCTCGTCGGGTTTCAGCCGCGCCTTCATCTCGTCCAGGATCGTCGCCTGCAACGCCTCGGTCGGACGCAGCAGCTCGGCCGCGTAGGCGTTCTCCCGGCGCAGATGCTCGGCGATGTCCTGGCGCAGCGCCGACGGATCGCGCAGCACGCGCTGCCAGTCCGCATCCTTCATCCAGGCGTATTCGTCGGTGCGGCGGCGGCCGAGCTGCTCGATCTGCATCGGCTGTCTGGATGCCACGGGCGGGGAGGCGGAACGGGTCATGCGTCGAAATCCTGAACGGCGTCCGGACGCATGCTAACGGATAAGGTCTGGCGCTCGATACCCGTGCTGCAGGGTGGGCGCGTGATGGGAAGCAGCACCAGGCATGACGGCGATCGCAAGCCGACGACCGTATCGAGCGGCAAGCGACCGGATCGCAGCAAGGCGGACGCCGCACAGACGTTCGCCGCGGCTGAATAGCCGACATGCGACCCATCCCGCGTTGCCAGCCTCCGCTTCCAGCGTTCCACCTCGTCATCCTCGACGGGCAGCGACACAGATCCATCAGGTTCGCGTCCCGGTGCGGCGGCACGCTGCCGCGCGTTGCGGACTGTTCCCGGCTGACATCGTGACGACGAGCGGATGCTCCAGCTACGCGCAGGCTACGGCGAGGCTCGCGCCGATGTTCCCGCTCGTCATCTCGATGACTGGGGCATCGCCTTGCAGACATCCATCCGCCCTGGCCGCAAGCAGGATGGCGCGAGCGGCCCGGTCCTTCACGCTCCCGCCGGGTTGCAGGAACTCTGCCTTGGCCAGCAGATGGCTGGGACCAGGATGAACGCGATCCAGGGAGATCAGGGGCGTGTTGCCGATGAGATCGAGAGTCGAGACGGTAAGGTGCGAAGGCGGTGTCGCTCCATCTAGCCGGTTCTGGCTGGATCGGCCGCAACAAACCCAGGCACCCGCCTGCACCATGCTCCAGAGTTTCGCCATGCGCAGATGGTGGCGAGATGCCGATGCGGTCGGCTCGTCGCCGCTTTGGCGTACCCCGCTCGAACGCAGAGCCCGCCCGGATGGGACATCCGGGCGGGCAAAGCGGTCGAAGCTGACCTGGGTGGGGCGAGTCGGTCAGTGCGACAGGGTCACCGTGGTGCCGGAGAGGGTGTAGGTCACCGTCGCCGTCGCGGTGGAGCCGTCCAGGGTGAGCTTCAGCGTGTGCGTGCCGGCAGGCAGCATGATCGACTGGAAGTCGAACGCACCGTCCGGCATCCCGTCCCACAAGGTGCCGCGGTAGGTCCCGTCGATATACTCACGCAGGGTCGCCTTGGCGCCGACCTCCTTGTTGCCGATCAGGTAGGCAGAGTTGACGCCCTTGACCGCCGCGATGGTGATCCCGGTGATCGACAGCTGGGAGGATGTCGGCGCCACCGGGGTGGGAGCGACAGGGGTCGGTGCCACCGGCGTCGGCCCGACCGGCTTCGGCGCCACCGGCGTCGGTGCCACCGGGGTCTTCGGGCAGAAGGGCGGCGCGACGGGCGGCGGGGCGCCGGGAGGCGGGGCGAGGGGGGGCGGCGCCCCCGGGGGCGGCGCGCCGGGCGGCGGCGCCGGCGCGGGTGCGGTGATCGGCACCGAGGTGCCGCCGCCGGCGCTCTGGTCGGTCGCCGACCACCACATCGCGGCGATCTCCACCCAGTCGTCCGGGGTGTGGTCGTAGCCGGTCGCCTGCATCGCCATCTGGCCGCCGAGCGTGTAGTTGCAGCCGCCATGCGCGTAGTCGGGGCGGACCTGCGAGGGCGGGGCGGACATCTGCACGACGCCGTCGATCTTCAGCACCAGGCTGCCCGGTCCCCAGACCTCGTCGTAGTCGTGCATCGCGGTCATGTCGCCGGTCAGATAGGTATCGGGGGAATGGATGATCTGGCCGTCATGTCCGCCGACGCTGCCGTTATAGAAGTGGAACGTCGAGTAGGTGGTGCCGTTGGAGCCGTAATTGGTCTCGAAGACGTCCACCTCGCCGATCAGGTTCGAGTCCGAATTCCTCTCGATGCCGGGCCAGCCCGGATCGTTGTCGGCGGGCCACATGATCATGTTCGCGCCGGGGCCCTGGTTCTTGTCGCCGATGGCCGCGCGCCAGTGGAAGTCGCCGTAGCCGAAGCCGGCGGCGCAGCTGGTCGGGACCTGCATCATCCCGCTCGTCGGCCAGCCTCCCGCAGCGCTCGAGGTGATCCAGAGGCCGGAGGAGCCGGCGAAGTAGAAGTGATTTCCCCAGATATTGCTCCAGATCTTCTGGTTGATGCCGGCCGCCGAGTTGTACGGCGTGTTGGCCGGAACGGTGGTGAAGTCCTGGCCGGTGTCCTTGCTGGCATCGAACGTCTGCGGGGTATAGGCGAAGGCGGGCAATGCGGTGCCGGCGAGGCCGGCACACGCGATGCCGGCGAGCAGCAGCCGCCGGCGGCGCTGGATGCTGCGCCGTGAAATGGTGGGGTTGGTGTTGAAAATAGCCATGATCCTAAATCCTCTGTCGAATACGTTGCTTTTAAGCAGCTTTCAAAAAGGTCCCGATCAAATCAGGGGGTTTTGAAACTGTTCCCTGCCTCGAATGAGCAAGACTAGGCAGATCACGGATTCGTTATCAACCAATTTTCGGCGATTACTTTATTGATTAGGTCGTAATTAAGGCGACTGCAGTCCGAATAATTGTATTACTGCAGGACGACGCGAAAACTGGTTAACGCGCGCGTTAACCTTCGCGCGCAACCATGCCAGCCGCGCCGGAATGCCTCGCGTCGCAAGGCAGCCTGACCATCACGATACCGATCTGAAGAATGCGTGCTCGCGAATCCGTGAAGATTCTAGCCCGCCTGCAGCGGACGCGACCCGTGCGTCCGTCCGAACAGGCCGAGCAGCACCCGGATCGCACCGCCGCGCGGCGAGTCGAGCCGCGGATCGCGCGACAGCAGCATCTCGGCATCCTGCCGCGCGAGGCGCAGCAGCGTCTCCAGCCGCGGCCCGGCGGCCAGCCGGAAGCCGGGCAGGCCGGACTGCCGCTTGCCGATCAGGTCGCCGCCGCCGCGCAGCTGGTGATCCATGTCGGCGATGCGAAAGCCGTCCTCGGTATCGCGCAGCAGCGTCAGCCGGGCGCGCGCCGTCCCGGCCAGCCCGTCCTCGTGCAGCAGCAGGCAATAGCTCGCCTGGCTGCCGCGCCCGACCCGGCCGCGAAGCTGGTGCAGCTGCGCGAGCCCGAAGCGCTCGGCATGCTCGACCACCATCACGGTGGCGCTCGGCACGTCGACGCCGACCTCGATCACCGTCGTCGCCACCAGGATGCGCGTGCGCCCGGCGGCGAACGCATCGAGGGCTGCCTGCCGGTCCGCGCTGTCCTGGCGCCCGTGCGCGAGCCCGACCTGCCCGGCGCCGAACCTCGCGCACAAATCGGCGAAGCGCGCCTCCGCCGCGGCGACGTCGAGCCGCTCGCTCTCGCTGACCAGCGGGCATACCCAGAACAGTTGCGCTCCCGTGCGCAGCGCCCGCGCGACCCCGGCGCAGACCGCCTCGAACCGGCTCGCCGCATGCAGCGTGGTGCGTATGCGCGGACGCGCCGCCGGCTTGCCGTCCAGCCGGCTGACCTGCATCTCGCCCCACTGCGTCAGCAGCAGCGTGCGCGGGATCGGGGTGGCCGTCATCACCAGGAGGTCGGTGCGCTCGCCCTTGTCGCCGAGCAGCAGGCGCTGCTCGACGCCGAAACGGTGCTGCTCGTCGATCACCGCCAGTGCGAGGTCGGCGAACGCCACCCCCTGCTGGAACAGCGCCGCCTTGGTGAGCGCGCTGACATCCTCCGTCGTCTCGAAGTAGCCGAAGGCGCCGCCGCCCTTCGCGTGGACCACCCGCTCCGGCACCCGCTCCCGGTTGAAGGCCTGCATCTTC
>CAXUCM010000168.1:7778-8014 GCA_964249315.1 uncultured Acetobacteraceae bacterium
TCGATCACCGCCAGTGCGAGGTCGGCGAACGCCACCCCCTGCTGGAACAGCGCGGGCGTGCCGACCGCGAGACGGACCTCGCCGCCGGCGAGCAGGGCCTGCGCGTGCCGACGCGCCGCGCCCTTGATGCTGCCGGTGAGCAGCGCCACCGGGATCGGCGACAGCCGGGTCAGGGTGCGATGGTGCTGCCGCGCCAGGATCTCGGTCGGCGCCATCAGCGCCGCCTGCGCGCCGGC
>CAXUCM010000169.1:0-328 GCA_964249315.1 uncultured Acetobacteraceae bacterium
GGTGGTCGGCTACAGCCGGGCGCAGGCGCGGGCCGACCGCGCCGGGCTGCCGGTGCTGTTCGGCGCCCTCGACGGCGAGGCGAGCTGGCTGGACGAGGGCGGCGGCGCCTGCGGCCCGCACCGCCTGTTCAGCCATTGGCCGGTCGAGACCACCCGGCCGGCGCTGTTCACGGCGCTGCGCACCGGCTTCGCCGAGGCGATGCTGCGCCAGGCGTTCGATGCCACGCGTCGGCTGCGGGCGCAGCGTCGGGCCGGCCCCGCGCTGCCCGCGGACGCGCCGGCGCGGGGCCTCGGCCAGCTGCGGGTGGTGGCGCCCGCCCCGACCACC
>CAXUCM010000169.1:338-3646 GCA_964249315.1 uncultured Acetobacteraceae bacterium
GACCACCGCCGCGCAGTACCTGCGAACGCTGCGCGGCTGGATGCCGGCGGCGCAGGCGGACGGCGTGCGCATGGCGACGTCGAGCGAGCTCGACGCGCACGAGAGCCTCGCCAGCTTCCGACGTCAGGCGGAGCCGAGCGTGCTGGTCACGGTGGCGATGGCCTATGAGGGGCTGGATGCACCCGAGGTCGCCGTGGTCGCGGCCCTGACCCACATCCGCAGCCGGCCCTGGCTGGAGCAGATGGTGGCGCGCGCGACGCGGGTCGACCCGCTCGCCGGCGACTACGCCGCGCAGCGCGCGCTGGTGTTCCATCCGGACGACCCGCTGTTCGCGCGCTTCCGGCTGCGCATGGAGACCGAGCAGGGCACCTCGTCGCGCAAGCCCAGGCCGAAGCGGCAGGGCGCGCTGCCGCTGTGGCTGCGCGAGCAGCTCGCCGAGCAAGAGGCAGGGCAGAAGGGGATCGTGCCGCTGCACAGCAACGCGCTGGCGTTGCGCTACGCCGAGCTGAAGCCCGGTCCGGACCTCGCCCTGCGCCGGCCGGAACACGAGGCAGCACAGAGCGAGCTGCTCGAGACGCCGTCGCTGGCCGAACGCAGGCTGCGGGTGCGGCTCGGGGAGATGGTGGCGATGCAGGCGGTGGAGGACGAGGGCGGGTTGCAGGCGCCGCGCGGGCAGGGGCTGTATCACCGCTACAACGCCATCCTCAAGCGCGTCATGGGCCGGAGCCGGGCCGAGATGACGCTGGGCGAGCTCGAGGCCGCGGCCAGCTGGCTGGAGCGGCATCGCCTCGCCGAGCACGCGGACCTGCTGGTCGGCGACCCGCGCTATGCCTGGACGGCGCGGCAGCGCGGCGAATGGGCGCCTCCGGTCGGACGCGCGCGGGAGAGGCCGCGCGGTGCGCCGTGACCGTCACAGCGTGTAGCGCAGGGTGAAGAACAGCGTGCGCGGGTCGGCGTAGGCGGCGGCACACAGCACCGGCACGCCGTTGCCCTGGAGGAAGGTCAGCGACTGCGGATAGCGGCGGTCGAGCAGGTTCTTGCCCGCCAGCGTCGCCGTCCAGCGGCCGTGCGGACTGGTCCAGCCGACCAGCGCGTTGACGTAGGTCTGGTCGGGCAGCCGGGTCTGGGTGTTGTCGAGCGCATCGAGGAACACCGGGCTCTGGAAGCTGACGTCGCCGGCGACGCGCAGCCGGCCGGGCAGGCGGATCGGCAGCTCGTAGCTGCTGGACAGGTCGGCCTGGAACCGCGGCGAGTAGGGCAGCCGCTCGCCGGCATGCGGCGTGTTGTTGATCGCCAGCCCGTCGGCGTACACGGTCCGCGAGAACACGCCCTTGAAGCTGTCGAGCTCGCCGTCGAGGTACGAGCCGGTGGCGTCGATCTCCCAGCCGGGCTGCACGTGCGCCGAGGCTTCCAGCTCGGCGCCGAGCGAGTGGGCGTTGCCGGCGTTGTAGCGATGGCTGAGGCCGCTGGCCGGATCGAGCGTGGTGATCTGCAGGTCGGTGAAGTCGTTGTAGAACAGCGCGCCGTTCAGGCGCACCACGCCCGCCCGCGGCTCGCTCTTCACGCCGAGCTCGTACGTGGTGACGGTCTCCGGTCCGTACGGCAGCAGCGCCTGCTGCCGGCCGAGCGCGGTCGGCGTCTGCGCGCGGTAGTCGTAGCCGGCCGACTTGCCACCCTGGCTGATCGTCACGTAGGGCATCACCCGGGGCAGCGCCTGCCATTCCAGCGAACCGCGCGGCAGCAGCTGGGTCCAGGTTCCGCGTGCGGAGGCGCGCCAGTCCAGCGCGCCGGACGGCGCGTCGTAGAGCGCGTCCAGGTCGCCGGCCTGGCCGATGACGGTGCCGGCGGTCGGGCCGAGCGAGCTGAGCGTCTCCGAGTTCGAGTGCTGCTCCCAGTTCCAGCGCAAACCCGCGAACGCGGTCAAAGTCGGCGTGATCCTGTACTGTCCGAGCCCGTACAGCGCCCAGTTCCGCGTCTGCTGGTCGATCAGCGCTTCCACCGGCTGGAACTTGATCTTTGCCGGGTTGCTGGTCCGATACCGACGGCTTATGCGAGGCCAAGGCTCTGCCCTGGACCCGCTCAAGGCGAAGCCTTGAGAATCCATCTGTCCTTGGCGGGCACCTGTCGCAGCCGGACGACGTTGCTGCCGGGAGCTCGGCATCGCGCGGGACAGGAAGCTCGGTGCCACATTCCAGCGGTGGCCGTCATCGGGGGCTGGCGGACCGGTCGCCCACCTTGAACTCCAGCATCTGGACTCGGGCGTTCACCTGTTGGACCAGCTGGCGCTTCGCGACGATGCGTCGGTTGCGCTTTCACCCTATGACGGCCTGCAGCGGACCACCCGGACGAAGCCGCTCTCCCGGCTCCGCGCAGGAGGCGGCGCTTCCGCCGGCAGCTTGATCCGGCGAAGATCGCCCGCGATCTCCGATGCCGGTATGGCCACGCCGGCAGGCCCTGGCGCGGCCATCCGGCCGATCAGCATGGCGCTGACCGCGCCGTCGCGGTCGAGCAGGGGGCTGCCGCTCGTGCCCGGCATGAACAGGCCCTTCAGCACGAGGACCGAGGCCGGTCCGAGGTCACCGGCGACGCGCGTCACCGTCACGGTCTCCAGCCCGGACGGCATCGCGTCCTCCGGGGCCACGAGGTCCGGACGCATCAGCCGATCGCCCGCGCGGCTGGTGCGCTCGGCCAGACGGCCGGGTTCCGACGCGCCGGCGTCGATGCGAAGCACGGCGACGTCGCGGTCCCGGTCGACCAGGAGGATCCGGGCCGGCGCGGGCCTGCCGGCCGCTGCGATGATCTCGATGGTGCGACAGCCCGCGACGACATGCGCCGCCGTGACCAGGATGCCGCCGCTGCGGACGGAAAAGCCGATCCCGAACGGCGCCTTTCCGGCCGGCCACGCGGCCTGCGCCTCCCTGCGCACCATGTCGGAGATCCGGCCGTCGGACTTCGCCGACGCTGCCGCGGCGGATGCGAGGACGGCGACGACGACGGCGACGGCGATGGCGGCGCGCGCCATCAGCCCTGCTGCAGGGTCCAGGTCCCGTCAGGGTTCTGGCAGGCGCGCTCGGTCTGCGAGACCGGAGCGTCGCCCTGGCGCACATAGGTCTCCTTCATGACGCGACAGACGCGATCGCTCGTAGGATTCACGTAGCTGCGCAGCGGCGTGATCGTGCCCGAATTCGTGGTGTCGGGGTTGACCCAGGCGACCTGCCGGTCCGGATCGACCCAGGCGCCGGATGCCGCCGGCGCGGGGGCGGCGGGGGGGCGGGGCGGGGGGGGGGGGGGGGCGCCCCCCCCCCCCC
>CAXUCM010000169.1:3656-7918 GCA_964249315.1 uncultured Acetobacteraceae bacterium
GCAGAGCGCCGCGTTGCCGCGTGCCAGGAAGCATGAGCCGCCGGCCGCCAGCGCGCCCAGGAAGCCGCCGGCCACGGCCTTCGGATTCTGCTGCGTCTCCTCGCAGCCAGGCAGGACCAGCAGCACCGTCGCAAGCGCGAGGTCGGGCAGGAGCGATCGGTTGCGTGTCGGCACGTCCTGATCCCATTTATCCAGCACTCAACAGGAAGACCTTAGAAACCGGGCGGCACCTTGTCCATCGATGCCCCTGGTGCATAACTAGGCCCGATGCCAGGGCGCATATCCCAGCCTGCGGCAGCGATCGTGCTGGCCCACAACGAGCGATCTGAAGGTTGATTCGGATGTCTTCAACGCAACCTCGTGGGCACGTGGCGCAGCATGAGGCCTGGGAACTTCCGGGGCCGGATGGCACCGAGTCCTGGGTTCGCGAGGACGGACGCTTCACCACGGTCCGCGTCGGACAGAAGCGGCTGCACCTGGCGGAGCCGTCCTTCGATGCCGACCAGCTCCGCCTGCGGCGATCGCGCTGCCCGCATCCCGGACCCTGGCCGAACGCGTTCGTCTTCTGCCCCGATTGCGGTGCCCGGCTCGAGGAGGCGCCGAACCCGGACGCGAGCGCGGGCTGGCCGCGCCGCGCCGCGCCGACCCGCGGCCTGCCGGTGCTGGGGCAGACGCTGCAGCCCCTCGTCGAGACGCGCCGGGACGAGGCGATGCCCGCCGCCGCCGCCCTCGTCTTCGTCGTTGCCGGCAGCCCGCCGCACTTGTTCGCCTTCGACCTTCGCAGCGGCTGGCTGCGGGCGCGTCGCGAGGAGGATCGCGCCTGGATGGACCTGCAGCGGCTGGCTCCGGCAGGGCTGCCGCGCTGGAGCTGGGCTGCCGCCGTGCTGGGCGGGACGGGAGCGCGCGGACAGGGCCCGCAGGGCTTCGTCCTGCCGACCGTCCAGGGTCCCGTGCTGGTCCGGATCGCTCCGGACGAGGATCTCGCCACGGTGGCGGCCGACCCGGCGCTCGGGATCAAGGCGGCCGCCGGCGGCGTCGTCTGCCTGCGCGGCCGCGCGATCATGCCGGTGCGGATGACCGGCGGCGTGGCACTCGCCGTGCTGGATCCCGACGGGCGCGACTGGCAGCTGATGGCGCTGCCGGGCGAGGAGGGTCGCCTCGCCGAGGACGAGCTGTTCGCCCCGCCGGTCGTGCACGACGATGACGGCTTCTGGTGCGGAGGCGGCGGGCTGCTGTCGGTGTCCGCGAGGCAGCACGGCCTCGACATCGCCTATCGGCCGTGGCGCGACGCGCTGTCGCCGATCCTCGGCACGCGCCCGCTGCAGGCCCCGGACGGAAGGCTGTACCAGCTGATGCGGCTCGGCGAGGACAGCCTCGTGTTCGAGGGCCTGGCGCTGCCTGGCCAGGTGCAGGAGCGCCGTCCGTCCAGCAGCCTGTGGATGTCGAGCGGCAACGCCGCCTTCGTCGAGGGCAGACGCCGGCGCCTGCCCTGGGAGGAGGCGATGGGGCGCGCCGAGTACGTGCTGAAGGACGGCGAGTTCGTGCTTCCGCTGCTGGCATTCGACGATCGCCGGTTCCTGGTCGCCACCTGCCCGGGCCGTCCGACGCTGAACCGCTTCCTCGACACCGCCGGCGAGGCATCCGAGGCACGCCCGTGCCAGCTGCATTTTACCGCCGCGACGCGCGTCCTGACGTCGCTGCAGCGGCGCATCGAGGCGCGTTCGCCGGCGGACATCGTCTGCTTCGTGTTCCGCTGCCGCCTGTTCGTCTATGCCGCATCGACCAACCAGTGCTGGAGCTGGGAACTGCAACCGGTCGAGGCGGACTGATGCGGCGTGCGTACAGACTGGTCGCCGCAGCGTGCTGGTTCGTGCTTCGAGGTGCCGCAGCGTCGGCACAGGGCTGCAGCCTGCCGCAGGCGGCTCCGGCCTCGGTCTACCTGGTGCAGAATTCGGGCTGGATGGAGCCGTTCTACACCGATCCCGCCTCGCAATTCAAAGCTCTGGTCGAGGCGCTGATCGCCGGCACCGCCGGTGACGGCGACGTGGTGGTCGCCGACTTCAACCAGGACGGCCAGCTGCCGTCGCGACGTTCGCCGAAGATCTGGTACTGCGGCAGCGGCGGCGACGCGGCGCGGATCCGCTCGGCCGTGGCGGCGATCGACCTGCCGCGCCGGCCGAACGGCAAGCTCGCCGACGCGGACTTCAACGGCGCCCTGCTCGGCGGCGTCGACGACATCCTCGCCGGTCATTCCGGCGTCGTCTGGCTGATCACCAACAACAAGAACTCGCCGAACAACAGCCAGCAGGTCAACGACAACACGCGCGCGTTCGCGACCCGGCTCAGCAACACGGCGGCGCTGCCGACGATCGTCGCCTATCCGGTACGGATGTCGGTGAAGGGCCGCGAATATGCCGGCACCGGCCTGATCCTCTACGGCATCGCCTACGGCGCGCCGGCGGCGGCGAAGCTCGATCAGCTCACCCGTTCGCCGGCCCTGCACCAGCTGTTCCCGGACAAGGCGGTGCGATTGAAGCCGCTGGTCGCGGCACCGCTGATCTTCACCCCGACCGGCAGCTCGACGTCCGGGGTGCACGCCTCGCTCGACGACGGCCAGCTCCTCGTCGCAGGCGTGCCGGGCGGACGCTCCTCGCTCCTGGAGATCGACGGGAACCTCACCTCGAACTACTATCCGCAGGTGATCGACCAGGCCGCGGTGCAGGTGTTCTGGCGCAACCTTTCGGGCCTGCCGATGGGCGACGCCGTCGCGGGCAGCGTGGAGCCCGCCGAGCTGCATCGGCTGGCGCCGAGCGACATGCTGCAGGGCGTGCGCATCCGCCTGCAGATCCCGAACATCCCGCGCCATCCCGGCCTGGCCGGCTTGTTCGAGCGCGACATCGTGCTGACCGGCGTGGCGGCGATCCGGCTGTCGGGCATGACGCTGACGCTGCAGGACGCGTTCCGGCAGAAGATGATTTCGATCACCGCGCTCGATCAGCTTCCGAGCGTCTTCTTCGACTATCGGAATGTCGTCGACGCCGAGACGGACGTGCCGGTCCGCCTGCTGGTGCGGTTCTCGCCCTGGCCGCTGATCCTGGCGCTCGTCGCCGTCGTGCTGGCGGTGCTGATGCTGCTCGCGTTGCTGCTCCTGCTGCGGCGCGAGCGCGAGCAGCTGGTCGTGGTCGGCGGCCAGACGCGCAGGCTGCGCCTGCGTCCGTTCGAAGCGAGATAGGTCACCGCCGCCGGCGGCCAGCGCTTCAGCGTGCGCGGCGCCCCGTTCGGCGCGCCCCGGGTCACCGCCCTCGATGCGTCCGCGACGCCAAAGCCTGCAACCGCGACGCGGCCGAGCCCGCTGCCGCGCAAGCGCTCCTGAGCCTGAGGCACGATGATGGCAGACCCGACCCCCGGCCAGCCGAACGACTTCCAGCTGCGTCCGGTGCAGACCCCGCCGCCGGCACCCCCAGCCGCGCCGGGGCATAGCGACGTCCAGCCGATGAACGGCACGGCGTCCGTCCCGCCGCCGCAGTTGGATGCGGGCATGTCGTCGAATGACATCGTCATCGGCATCGCGATCGTGGCGGTGCTGGCGGTGGTCTTCTTCTTCGTGCGCGGCGGCGTCCGACGCCACCTGATTTCGGAACGCGCCTCGCTTTCGGCAGCGTCCGCTGCCGGCTGGTCCATGTTCGCGTTCCTGCTGAGCCTGGCGATCATGGTCGTGTTCGGGCTCGTCGGCAACATCCTGCGGCTCGCCACCTTCGTCGTGCCGATGGCATTGCTCGTCCTGGCGACGCTGATCCTCACGATCGTGACCTATCGCGGCGCCACGCGCCGCCGCCGCTGACCGCGGCCGATCCGCTCGATATCGCCGGACGCAGGGAGATCTCCGATGTCAGCCACCACCAATGAGGCGCCCCGGGCCGAACAGGTCGCGCTCCGCTTGCGGCCCACGCTGTTCGTCGGGCTGGGCGGCTCGGGCAAGGAGGTGCTGCTGCGGCTGCGCCGTCGCATCCTGCAGAACGATTGGGGCGGCCGGCGCATCAGCGATCTCAGCCTGTTCCCGATCGCGCAGTTCCTCTATTTTGATACCGATACGACCGACGCGGTGGAGAGCGACCGCTCGCAGCGCACCGATCCGCTCGCCCGGGCGGTGCGCTTCCGCGAGAGCGAGCGGCTGCAGAAGCGGGTCGATGTCCGCCACTACATGAGCGAGATCGACAATTTCCGGCACATCCAGGCCTGGCTGCCGGAGGCCGATCTCACCT
>CAXUCM010000170.1:0-7906 GCA_964249315.1 uncultured Acetobacteraceae bacterium
GGCTCTGGGGGCTGGTCTCCTGCCATCACGCCACGCCCCGGCTGGTGGCGCTGCGTCGCACCGCGCTGATCACCGCCGAGCGCCACCTGCACGCGCCGCGCGCGCTGATCGAGCCGCAGCGCGGCCGCTTGGCACTGGCCGCGAGCCGGGTGCAGGCCGCCCTGCGACGCACCCTGGCCGAGCAGGCCGGCCGCCTGCGCGAGCGGCGCACGCATCTGGACGGGCTGTCGGCGCGGCTCGCCTCCGCGCGCCCGCTCGGGCTGCTGGGGCGCGGCTACGCGCTGGTGCGCGACGCCCAGGGCCGGCCGGTGACGCGGGCGGCCGGTCTGCGGCCGGGCATGCCGCTCGGCCTGCGCTTCGCCGACGGCGAACGCGCCGTGCGGGTCGAGCCGGACCGGACCGAGACCGGGCAGAGCCGGCTGGAGCTCTGATGGCCGGCACCCCCACCTTCGCGACCGCGCCCTCCTTTCTCGGGGTGGCTTCGGGTCGCGACGCCCGCTTCGTCGTCGCCGGGATCCCACTCGATATCGGCACGACCAATCGCAGCGGCGCACGCTTCGGTCCGCAATCGATCCGTCACGCCAGCCGCATGCTGGTCGATGGCGCGCATCCGCAACGATGGCTGGATCCGCTGCAGCTGTCGCTGGCCGATGCCGGCGACTTCGCCGTGGCCCTCGGCGACATCCCCGGCAGCCTGGCGCTGATCGAGCGGCAGGCCGCCGCGATCGGCCACCTGATTGCGCTCGGCGGCGAGCACGGCGTGACCCTGGCGCTGCTGCGCGCCCTCTCCGCGCGGCGCGGCGGCGCGCTGGCCGTGGTGCATTTCGACGCCCACGTCGATACCTGGCCGGACAATTTCGGTCAGGCCTTCGGCCACGGCTCGGTGTTCTTCCACGCCATCAACGAAGGTCTCGTCGATCCGCGGCGGATGATCCAGGTCGGCATCCGCTCGCCGGTCCAGCGCGAGGTCTGGGACTGGACCGTGGCGCGAGGCGTCACCATCCTGTCGGCGCAGGACGTGCACGAGATGGGACCGGCGGCGGTCGCCGAACGCATCCGCGCGGTCGCGGGCCAGGACCACGCCTATCTCAGCTTCGACATCGACGTGCTGGATCCGTCCGCGGCGCCGGGCACCGGCACGCCCGAGATCGGCGGTCTCGCCTCGTGGCAGGCGCAGGCGGTGCTGCGTCGGCTGGGCGGCTTGGCGTGGGTCGGCATGGACGTCGTCGAGGTCGCTCCCGCCTACGACGTCGCCGAGATCACGTCGCTCGCTGCTGCCACCATGGTGTGGGAGTATCTGGCGCTGGTCGGGTAAAGCAAGGCCAGGGCTCTGCCCTGGACCCGCTCAAGGCTCAGCCTTGAGAATCCATTCAGTTGATGGGGGCGGAGCCCGACCTTTCAATTGACACACAGATGCGCCTCGGCACGGAAGTCGTAGAGAGTTTCTCCCGCGCAGTCGGGCCAGCGATCCGTCTCGATCCAGTGTCTGACCAGCCCCAGCCGCGCGCAGAGCCGCACGAAACGCGGGTCTGCCCGTAGCGGCGCTGCATGCGGGAGGAACAGGGCCGACGTGTTGTACGGGGCGAGCCCGAATCGGCCGCCCGGTTGCAGCAGCGTATCGAAGCGCGCACGCGCGACGATGTCCCAGACAGGCTCGAGGTCTCCGAACACGCAGGCCGCCGTCAGGGCGAAGAAGGGCGGATAGTCGCGGGCCTGCAGACTGGCCTCAAGGCTTTGCAGGGCAGCCTGGTATCGCGGTGCGGTCGGCTCGCGGCAGGCATCGACCAGGGAGAGAGCAGCACGTATCGCGGGTTTCTGGGCTGGAAAAGCCGCCAGCCGCTCCGGCTTGGTCCAGCGCGTCACCATGTCCCAGCAGCCGAACAGGGCCGCCTGCTGCACGATCGCCGTCCATTCCTCAAGGGTCGGCGGATGCCTGCGCAGGTCGCTTTCCACGAGTGCCGCCCATTCATCGATGCGTCCGAGCTGGGCGAGGGCGAACTGATGGGCGGCGCGAACCGGGCCGACCAGCGGTTCCCGCTCGCGTCCCACCCTGGCATGAACCAGCGCCTCGCTGCTTCGCCCGACATGCAGCAGCAGATAGGTGTAGGGAGGCAGCAGCCAGCCATGGCCGTCCGCCCGACGGAAGATCGCTTCGCGCTCGGTAAAGGCGCCGCACGGCGGTTGCAATCCTGCATAGGCCACGAGCGCCGAGGGACAGACGGGATCGAGCGCCAGCGCCCGCTCCGCGTTCGCGCGCTGCTCGTCATAGAGCCGAGCCGCCAGCGCCGTGCCGATCTCCGGCCGTTGACGCAGATAGTGTTTGGCTTCGGCCGCCAGGGCCCAGGCGAGAGCATAATCCGGCGCCTGGCGGGCCAGCTCGTTGAGCGCCACGATATGCGCCATGCTGCTGGGGCCATCCAGCGCCGCATAGAAGGCACGCGCGATCTTCTCGTGCAGCGCCGGGTCGATCGCACCTTCCGGTTTCAGGTCGAGCTTCTGATACAGGGCTCTCGCGACGTGGCCGGCGATCTCGCTCTGCAAGGTCAGGGCATCGCCGGGGCAGCGGTCGAAGCCCTCCGACCACACGGTGGTGCCGGACCGGACCTCGACCAGATGGACGCCGACCCTGATCCCGGTGGCGTCCTGCCGCACGGACCCGTCGAGCAGGTGGGTCGCGCCGAGGGTGGCGCCGACCTGCGACGCCGCCTTGGCCGCGCCTCTGAGCTGGAAGCTGGAGGCGCGGCCGATCAGGCGGATCCGGGTCGTCTCCGCCAGCGTGTGCAGGATCTCGTCCGCCAACCCGTCGGCGAAGAAGGCGAGTTCCGGGTCGCTGGACACGGCATCGAACGGCAGCACGGCCAGGAGCGGCGGCATGGCGGCGGCCTGCGGGATCGCGTCCGCATCCTCCCCCGCAAGCTTCAGACGGTAGCCGACGCGCGGGATCGTCTCGACCGTGAAGGCGCCGCTCCACTCGCCGAGGCGCCTGACCTTGGCGATCGTCCGCTGCAGCGCGTCCTCGCCCACATGTCGCCCGCTCCAGCAGAGTTCGGCGAAGTCGCCGCGGCTGACGACGTCGCCGCATCGTCTGGCCAGGGTGACGAGCACCTGCATGACGCGAGGTTCCGTCGCTTCTCTCGCCGCACCGAAGCTCACCATCAGCAGCGACGGCCGGATCGCGAGCGGCCCGAGCGTGAAGGCCGGTTCCACCGCCAGGTCGATCGGCTTCACCGGTCTTGCCGGCCGGCGATCTCGAGCGGCCGCTTCATCGGCGCCCGGTCGGCAGGCGATCGGTCCGGGGTCCTGGCCGCATGCAGCCCGATGCCCGAGTCTGTGCGGGTCGCGACGGTTGGGCGTTCGGCGCAGAGGAATGAGCCATATGATGCAGTCCCTCCAAGACGGGAAGACGAGCGGCAGCCCCTTCGGGAAGGCTACGCCGACACCCGGACGATGGCGACAGGCAGGGCTCGGCCTCTTGCTCGCGCTGGCGGCATCGGTCGGTGCGTCGGCAGGCACCCCGTTGCGCGGCCTGGCGTGCTTGCGCTCATCGTCCGCCGTCTCGCTTCGCTCACTCCCGGTCGATCTGGCGGCAGACCCGGCCCTCGTCAGGGAGGTCTACGTCCTCTACCCGGCCGTCGCGGGACCGGGACGAAGCGTCCGCGCGCTGCGGGCCGACTTCAGGCCCTTCTGGTTGGACCTGGCGGTCGCCGACGACAAGGCTCTCGATCCCTTGTGTCTGGTCGGTGTCGAAAAATCAGGTACCCTGCACAGGCTGGATGTCGGACCCGACACGTGGCAAGGCCGCCTGGATGTCGACGCGAACGATCAGGTCGCGGCAACGGCCTTCGGACGATAGGCGGCCGATCGTGGGACGAGGATCGCTGGTGACCGAGCTCGTCGTACGAAGCCATGTCCGCATGATCTTCGCCGGTGTCGTTGGCTACACGATCGAGTTCTACGAGTTCTCGGTCTTCGCGACGATGGCCGCCCTGATCTTCCGGGATCTGTTCTTCCCCGGCACGCAGCCCGGCGCGGGCATGCTGCTGACCTTCGGCAGCTTCGCCGTCGGTTTCTTCTCCCGTCCGCTCGGCGGCATCGTCTTCGGCTCCCTGGGCGACCGGATCGGACGCAAGCCGGCGATGGTCTGGTCGCTCTGGATCATGGGGATGGCCACGATCCTCATCGGCCTGCTGCCGACCTATGCCGCCATCGGGATCGCAGCACCGCTGCTGCTGACCTCGCTGCGTTTCGTGCAAGGTTTCGGCCTCGGCGGCGAGTGGGGCGGTGCGGTCGCCCTGGTGGTGGAGCATGCCGGCACGCGCCGCAGGGGCTTTTACGGCAGCCTGGTGCAGACCGGCAGCGGGTTCGGGACGGTGTTGTCGTCCCTGACCGTCGCCCTGCTGCTGGGCACGCTGGGCAGAGCGCAGATGGTCGCGTGGGGCTGGCGCATTCCCTTCATGCTCAGCGCAGCGCTGCTGGCGATCGGCCTGTGGGCACGCGCTCTCCTGACCGAATCCCCGGTTTTCGAGAAGGTGCGCAATCGTGGCGAGCTGCCGGATGCGCCCCTGATCGAGACGCTGCGCGAGCACGGGCGTACCGTGCTGCTGTCGATCGGTGTCTACACATCGTTGGCCGCGTTCGGCTTCCTGATGGTGTTCGTGACATCCTATGCGATCGGGGTGCTCGGATTTTCGCAGATCGTCGTCGTCAACGCGATGCTGGCCGGGAGTGTCGCTTACCTGCTGGCCATTCCGATCGGCGGCCTGTTGTCCGACCGGTTCGGTCTGTGGCGCGCTTTCATGGTTTGCGGCGTGGTTCGCATCCCACTCTGCTTCGCGTTCTTCGCGCTGCTGGAGACACGGTCCGTCTTGTTGCTGGTAGCGGGCCTGCTCCTGGCCGGCGTGATCAATGGCCTGCTCTACGGCATGCAGGCTGCCCTGTTCGTCGAACTTTTCCCGGCGAGGATCCGCTACACGGGAATGTCCCTCGGCTTCCAGGCCGCTTCCGTTCTCGGCGGCCTTATTCCCCTCGCAGCAACCGTGCTGCTCGGTGCGAGCGGTGGAAAGAGCTGGTCCATCTCGCTGCTGATCTCAGGTCTCTGCGGCCTGACCGTCCTGAGTCTCTTCGTGATAGCAAAGGAAGGTCGGGGCTCCGCCCCCATCGATCCGCTTCGCGGCTCGACCGCCAAAGGCTCGCCTTTGGAAACCTCTTGATAGATGGGCAGCGCCCTGGCCTGAGTGCCTGCTTGACAATGCTACTCTGGTGGCCATCCGACGCACGTTCGCCGCGCTTCGATGCTCACGACCCAAGCGGTCGCTCCGCGTCGGTGCTCGCAAACGCACGCCGGATCGGCGTCCGAAGGACGCCTCTGATTCACCGGAGCGCATTCTCAAACAGTCCCTTAGAACACGGCATGGTCGCCGCGGTCGGGCGCGGCACCGCCGGCGACGAGCTGCGCGTAGAAATCGAACAGCGTCTCGGTGCCGGTCGAGGGCGTCGCGTCGGCGTCGTATCGTCCGGTCTCGGGGTTCAGCACCAGCATCGACTCGGTGGCGTAGTAGCGACCGATGCGCGCCAGTTCCGCCTTCTGCGCCAGCGATGGGACGATGTGGGCGGCAGCGCCCAACCCGCCGATGATGCCGTCGAGCAGCGCCACCGGCACGTGGCGGAAACGCGGCGTGCGGCCCAGCAGCTTGAACAGGGCCTCGCCCTGCCCGCGCGGCGTGATCGCCTCGCCCGGGCCGCCGATCGGCAGCACGCGGTTCCAGCGGCGATCCTCCTGCAGACAGTCCGCGAGGTAGGCGGCAAGGTCGCCGTCGCTGATCGGCTTGCAGGACGTCCTCGTGCCGTCGCCGAACACCAGGAAGGGCCTGCCGCGCCGGACCCGCTCGACCTGCCCGGACAGCGACTTGAAGAACGCCGTCGGCCGGACGATCGAATACCTCACCCCGGACGCGATCAGCGCCGCCTCGAAGGCGAGCTTGGCGTGCTGGAATGCCAGCAGCGGCTTCTGCACGCAGATTGCCGAGAGCAGCACGAAATGGCCGACGCCGGCGTCCCGCGCCCGCGCGAGAATGTCGACATGCGCCTGATGATCGACGGCCCAGGCGTCGCGAGGAGCGCCGGTGCGCGAAGCCATGCAGGAGATCACCGCGTCGAAGCGCTCGCCGCGAAACCCGTCGCGCGCGATGCTGCCGGCATCGCCCATGTCGACGACGCGGAACTCGGCGCCGTCGAACGCGTGCCTCTCGGGCGGGGCACGGACAAAGCACACGGTTTCATGCCGGCCCCGCAACAGGGCGCGCAACGTCGCCCGCCCGATGGTTCCGGTCGCTCCGAGCAGGCAGACCCGAAATGGAGTTCCAGAGGACATCGTATTGAATCTCAACAAGTGGATTCTCAAGGCTTCGCCTTGAGCGGGTCCAGGGCAGAGCCCTGGCCTTACGTCCAGCCGCCGCCAAGCGCCTTGTAGAGCTGCACCAGGTTGGTCGAGACGCGGGTCTGGCTGTCGAGCTGCTGCTGCTGGGTGGCGAGCACGGCGCGTTCGGCGATCAGCACTTCGAGGAAGCTGGCGCGGCCGGCGACGTAGCGGCGGCGGGCCAGGTCCAGCGCGCGCTGGTTCTGCGCCACCGCGCGCGAGAGAGCGGCCTCCTGCCGCTGCTCGGTGGCGTAGCGGGTCAGCGCGTTGTTCACGTCGTGCAGCGCGCCCAGCACGGTGCGCTGGTAGGCCAGTGCCGCCTCGCGCTGCTGCGCGCGGCGCAGTTGCAGCGTGCGGGTGAGCCGGCGGCCTTCGAAAATCGGCAGGGTCAGGCTCGGACCGATCGAATAGGTGTTGGCCAATCCCCAGCTGCCGAGGCTGGTGAACTGCAGCGACTGGATCGCGCCGCTGCCGGACAGCACCACGCGCGGATAGAAGTCGGCGACGGCGACGCCGACATCGGCGGTCGCCGCGTGCAGCTCGGCTTCGGCGCGGCGGATGTCCGGGCGCCGGCGGGCGAGCTCGGAGGGCAGCCCGATCGGCACGATGGGCGGCACTGGCGGGATCGCGCCGGGTTGCGACAGCTCGGCCGAGAGCGCGTCCGGCGGCTGGCCCAGCAGCAGGGCGATGGCGTTGATCAGCAGGCTCTGCTGCGCCGACAGCGCCGGAAGCTGGCTGCGCGTGGTCTCCCACTGGGCGGCGGCGTTGGCGACGTCGAGCTCGGTGCCGACGCCGCTCGCGGCACGGCGCTGCGCCAGCACCAGGCTCTGCTGCGCGCTGTTCGCGTCATCCGTGGTGATGCGGATGCTCTGCTGCACGCCGCGCAACTGCACGTAGTCGCGCGCCACCTCGGCGAGCGCGCTGACCAGCGCGTCGCGCAGGCTCTCTTGGGCGGCGACCGCGTCCGCCCGGCCGCTCTCGGTCTGGCGGCGCACGCGGCCCCAGAGATCGACCTCCCAGGAGGCGTCGAAGCCGTACTGGAACAGGTCGAACGGCGCGGTGAAGTCGGCGACGGGGAAGCCGCCCTGCGTGCCGCCCAGGCCGTTCGAGGCGGCGCCGGGGCTCGATCCTGCGTCGCCGAGCAGTCCGATCACGCCGCTGCCGCTGAGCTTCTCGCGCGTGTACGAGGCGTTGCCGTTGATCTGCGGCAGCCGGTCCGCCTCGATCACGCCGAGCTGCGCGCGGCTCTGCGCGAGCCGCTCGGCGGCGACGCGCAGGTCGAGGTTCGCCGCCGTGACCCGCCGCTCCAGCGAGGTCAGCTCGGCATCGTCGAACAGCCGCCACCAGTCCGGGTCCAGCGGCGCTCGCGCCGCGACGCTGGCCCCGCCAGGATCCCTGGCCCCGCACCAGCCGCCGCCGGACCACCCCCGCTGCGGCGGTGCGAAGCGCGGGCCGACGCTGCAGCCGGCGAGCGTCAGAAGCAGCGCCGGC
>CAXUCM010000171.1:0-7877 GCA_964249315.1 uncultured Acetobacteraceae bacterium
GTCCTGATGACGACCGGCTCGCTCACCTCCCAGCGCCTGCTCGCGGAGCGGCTGCAGGCGAGCGGGCTTGCCGGCCGCGTGCAGCAGCAGTTCGCGCCGCTCGACGTGCCGCGCTGGCAGCGTCGCTTCCTGCGCCACTGGCACCCGCAGGCCCTGGCGCTGGTCGAGAGCGAGCTGTGGCCAAACCTGATCGCCTGCGCCCACCATGCCGGGCTGCCGATGGCGCTGGTGAACGCCCGATTGTCTCAGCGCAGCCGGCATGCCTGGCGCAGGATGCCCAGCCTGGCACGCCTGATGCTATCCCGGTTCCGCTGGATCACCGCGCGCAGCGACGAGGATGCGGCGCGCCTGCGCGATCTCGGCGCCACCCGGGTCGAGTGTTGCGGCGACCTGAAGGCGGTAGCCGCCGAACTGCCCTGCGATGAAGCGGAGCTGTTGCGCCTGCAGCGCATCCTGGCCGGGCGAGCCGTGCTGCTCGCCGCCTGCACCCATGCAGGCGAGGAGGCCAGCATCGCCCAGGCGCATGCCGCCCTGGTGCAACGGCTGCCCGACCTGATGACGATCGTGGCCCCGCGTCATCCCGCCCGCGGCGCCGAGATCGCGGCGCGCCTCGACGGTGCGCCGCAACGCAGCCTCGGCCAGGATCCGGCGGCCGCAGCCGGGTTCTGGGTCTGCGACACGCTCGGCGAGATGGGGCTGCTCTACCGCCTGGCGCCGCTCGCCTTCATCGGCAACAGCCTCGATGCGGTTCGACCGGGCGGCGGCCACAACCCGTTCGAGCCGGCACGGCTCGGCTGCGCACTGGCCACCGGCCCACGCTGCTTCAACTTCAACGACGCGATCGAGGCACTGCGCGCGGCCGACGCCATCATGCTCACCGCAACCCCGGACGCGATCGCGGATTGGGCGTTCCGGCTGCTCGGCGACCCCGACGCGCGACGCCGCAGCGCGCAGGCGGCGCGACAGGTCGCGACCCACGCCTCCGATCTGGCGCCGACGCTCGCGCGTCGTCTGCTCGCGCTGACCGGCGCGGCTGCCGGCTGATGCGCGGGCCGGCCTTCTGGTACGACCCGTCCGCGCGGCTCGCGCCGGCGCTGCTGTCGCCGTTCGGCTGGATCACCGCAGAGGCGACATCGCGCCGTCTGCGCCGTCGCGGCTGGCGACCGCCGGTGCCGGTGATCTGCTGCGGCAATATCGGCGTCGGTGGCGCGGGCAAGACCACGCTGGCGCTCGATCTGCTGTCACGGTTGCGGGCACGCGGCATCGACGCACACGCGCTGACCCGCGGCTATGGGGGCGCCGCACGCGGGGTGCTGCGTGTCGATCCGACCCGTCATGATGCCAGGCTGGCCGGCGACGAGGCGCTGCTGCTGGCCGCATCCGCCGTCACCTGGGTGGCGGCCGACCGGGTCGCCGCCGCGCGCGACGCGGTCGCCGCCGGCGCGCAATGTCTGGTGATGGACGACGGCCTGCAGAACCCCGGGCTGGCGCAGGACTGCACCCTGCTGGTCGTCGATGGCGCCGTCGGCTTCGGCAACGCGCGCCTGCTGCCGGCGGGACCGCTGCGCGAGAGCGTCGCGAGCGGTGCGGCACGTGCCCACGCCGCCATCCTGATCGGGCCGGATCGCGCGGGAGCGCTGTCCCGGCTGCCCGCCTCGCTGCCGGTGCTGCGTGCGAGCCTGGCGCTGGACCCCGGCGCCGGCGCCCTGCGCGGACAGCGGCTCGTCGCCTTCGCAGGCATCGGCCGTCCCGGGAAGTTCTTCGACTCGCTCGTCGCCGCCGGCCTCGAACTCGCGGCCAGGGTCGGCTTCGCCGATCACCATCGCTACCGTCCGGCCGAATTGCGCCACCTGGCGGCACGGGCCGCTCGGGAGCGGGCGCGGCTGGTGACCACGCCGAAGGATGCGGTGCGATTGCCCGAACCGTTCCGGCGTCAGGTCGCCGTGCTCGGGGTCGGACTGCTCTGGGAGGATGCCGCCCTGGTAGAGGCCTTGCTGGACGGCGTGGTCGCAGGTCACACGGGAAGGGCCGCCTGATGCCTGTCACGTCCAATCCGGCGATCACGCCGCTGATGCGTCTGGAGGCGCTCGCCGCCCGGCTGACGCTGGGCTGCCTGCGCCGGCTTGATCCCGCGCGGGCATCCGACCTGGGCGGCTGGCTCTGCCGCGGCATCGGTCCGCTGCTGCCGGTCTCACGGGTCGCGGACGCCAACCTGCGACTGGCGATGCCGGAACTCGACCGGGCGGCGCGACGGCGAATCATCCGCGGCGTCTGGGACAGCCTGGGGCGGACGGTGGCAGAGCTTCCGCATATCAGCCAGCTCCGCAAGGATACGCCGAGCGGACCGGGCTGGCAGCTCGAGGGCGAGGCGATCGTGCGCGAGCAGGCCAAGCGTGGCGGTCCGGCGATCTTCGTCTCCGGCCATATCGGCAACTGGGAGGTGCTTCCTGCAGTGCTGATGCAGTACGGCATCCGCGTGTCCTCGATGTATCGGGCAGCCGGCAATCCTCTGATCGACCGGATGATCATCGACTTGCGGGCGCAGGCGGTGGGCGCGGAGGTGCCTTTGTTTGCCAAAGGCGCGCGCGGCGCGCGCGGCGCGCTGGCGCATATCGCCAGGGGCGGATATCTCGGCCTGCTGGTCGATCAGAAGATGAACGACGGCATCGAGGCCCGCTTCTTCGGTCAGCCGGCAATGACCGCTGCCGCCCTCGCGGCCATGGCGCTGCGCACCCAAGCCACGGTGATCCCGGGACATGTCGAGCGGATCGGACCTGCCCGCTTCCGCTTGATCTGTGAGCCGCCGCTCGTGCTGCCGGACACCGGCGATCGGCGGCAAGACCAGTTGACCCTGACCCAGGTGGTGAACGACCAGCTCGAGCGATGGATCCGGGAACGCCCGGAGAGTTGGCTCTGGCTGCACCGCCGCTGGCCGCGCGAACTCACAAAATCGCCACCATGAAAGCTTTGCCGCAAACGAGAGATGAAGTCCCATGAACTGAGCTATTTTTCCTCGGACGAAGCGTTTTCGTAACGGACTATTGCCTTTTTGCCACAGGCTGCCGGCCTCGGCGACCGATGTTGCGAGTCGCAGCAGAATCCCGTTGGCAGCGGGGCTGGCGCCCCTTTACCGTCACCTCACAAAATTGCGAGGGGAGATTTCATGCCCGGATCTGATGCAAGCACCGCGATCCCGGAAAGCTCCAACGTCGTCTCCCTCCGCCTCTGCTTCCTGCCGAGGCATCGGGAATTCCTCATGCGCTGGCTGCAGGCCGGCGCCTCGATGGGCCTCTGCGACGCCGACGTTTCGCCTCGCGCCACGGCCCAGCGCGACACCGTCATGCTCGAGCACGTCCTGGTCTGGGTGCGCGAGAATGCCGACCCGGCCTACATGATCCGTCCCGAAGGGATGCGCTGGCTGGTGATCGATCACGTGCGCAACCACAAGCTCGGCAGCTTCTCCAGTTTCGAGGCAGCCCTGCACTGCATCCGTCCCGTCCTCAATACGGACGCCACTGTCGCCGCCTGAACCGGGCCTGGCGCCTGCAGGCCCTTCAACTCGCCGAGCCGTCCAAAGAGGCCGGTGCCGGCTGCGCGATCGCGGCCCCGCCGCCCGGCTGGATCTGGTAGATCGCGAGACCGCGGCGCACCCGACCATCCGGCATCAAGGCGAACACGCCGTCCACGCCGGCGAAGCCGTCCGGACGGGTCAGCCCATCCATGCTGTAGCTTCCTGTCCTGGCCAGGCTCTGCGCCAGTGCCGCGGCGTCGTACGGGATGTCGGCCAGCGGCTTCGGCGGCTGGCCGAACTTCGTCTGGTAGCGCTCGGCGAACCCGGTCCGATCGTGGGCGTCGGGAGCGGCGAACCAGGCTCCCTGCAGTGATCCCAGCTTGGTGGCGAAGGCGCTCCAGAGCGTGGGGCCCATGATCCGCACCTGGCTGGACGGCACGTCGTAGTATCGCAGGACGGAGATTACCTCCTGCAGCGCGATGCCGGTATCGGCCAGCAGGAGGGCATCGAACGGCGGCGGCGGGATCGGCGTCGCGGCGACGGCGTCCGCCTGTGCGCGCACGGCCGGATCCGGGCTCGCCTTGTCGTCCTTGATCTTCTGTTCGATGGCACCACGACGGTCGGCGAAGTCGGCAAGGCCCCGCATCGTGCTGTTGATGCTCTCCATGCTGTCGGAATGTTGCGCCAGCGTCGGCGGCGGCAGTCCGGCATCGGCGCACGCCTCGTTCAGGCTCGCCGCCATCGCATTGCCGAGCGCGTTATCGGGCAGCAGGGCGGCGATATGGCTGCGGCCCTCGGCCTTCGCGGCAAACACCAGTCGGCGCACCTGCTGCTGCGGCGTCACGCCGAGCACCCAGACGCCCGGCTGCGCCTGCGTCACGTCGCTGGTGAAGGCGAGCATCGGCACGCCGGCGCCGCGCGCGATCGGGCTCGCCGCGGTGGTGTCCGGAGACGTCAGCGGGCCGAGCAGGATGCCGTCGCCGGCATCGATCGCCGCCTGCGCGGCCTTGGCCGCCGCGTCCGGTGCGTCGCCGGTATCCTGCGGGTCCAGCACCGGCGAGCCCGGTGCGGAAAGCGCCAGCTGGGCCGATTTCAGCATCGCCTGGCCGAGCGCCGCGTTGCCGCCGCTGAACGGCAGCAAGATGCCGACTTTGGTGCTGGGCGGTCGCGAGGGCGCAGGTGCGACCGGCGACGGTCCCGGCGCGCTGCCGAACCCGAGATCCGCGATCGGGCCGGTGGTGCAGGCCGCCAGGAGCATCGGCATCGCCGCGATCCCGCGGCGCCAGCCAGCGAACGGGGCTGGACGGCGTGGCTCTCGAGGCGCCAGGAACAGCCATGTCCGAGCGAGCATCCGACTCTCCGTTTTCCTCCGGCCCACAGATCCGGGCCGGGGCTGGACCGTTACCCGATGGTCTCGTGCTTGTCTCGACCCCGATCGGCAACCTGGCCGATCTGACCCCGCGAGCCGCGGCGTGCCTGTCCGCCGCAGACCTGGTCCTGTGCGAAGATACACGGCTGACCGCCAGGTTGTTCTCGGCGTGGGGCATCACCTCGCGCATGGAAGCACTGCACGAACATAACGAGCGGCAGCGCATCCCGACCCTGCTGGCGCAGCTGCGCCAGGGCAAGCGGATCGCCCTGGTCTCGGACGCGGGCACACCGCTGGTTTCGGATCCCGGCTTTCAGCTGGTCCGTGCCGTGATCGCAGAGGGACTGCCGATCAGTGCCGCTCCCGGCGCCAACGCCGCGATGATGGCGCTCACCCTGTCCGGCCTGCCGCCTTACCCGTTCCTGTTTCTCGGCTTCCCGCCACCGCGTAGTGCCGCCAGGCGAGCGGCGTTCGGCATCCTACGCGCAACCGAACAGGTCGGCTGCCACGCGACCATGATCTGGCACGAGGCGCCGCACCGGCTCGATGCCATGCTGGAGGATCTGGCGCTGACGTTCGGCCCGGACCGCCCGGCGGCGGTGGCGCGTGAACTGACCAAGCGCTTCGAGGAGGTGCGACGCGGCACCTTGCAGCAACTCCGTTCGCGATGTGCGGAAGATGCCGCGCGCGGCGAGATCACCGTGTTGCTCGGCCCCGCTGCCGACACGAGTACGGACGCTGCCAACGTCGATCGGATGCTGGTGGAGGCACTTCGTACACACTCGGTCAAGGACGCGGCAGCGCTCGTCGCCGGAGCCACGAACCTGCCGAAACGCACGATCTACGCGCGCGCCCTGGAGCTCGCCGTAGCGTAAAATTGCGGTTGAGGCTCCGCCCATCGATCCGCTTCGCGGCTCGATCCCGCCAAAGGCTCGCCTTTGGAAACCTCTTGAATAAATGGATTCTCAAGGCTTCGCCTTGAGCGGGTCCAGGGCAGCGCCCTGGCCTTCAACGGGACATGCTAAGGCGGCGGCGCGCCCCTGCGATTCAGGTAGATCGCGTAGACCGCGCTGGTCGCACAGATGAACAGCCGGCTGCGCTGGCGGCCGCCGAAGGTGAGGTTGGCCACAGGCTCCGGCACCGGGATCTTGCCGAGCAGCTCGCCCTTCGGGCTGACGCAATGCACGCCGTCGCCGGCGCTGGTCCAGAGATTGCCGTCCTCGTCGCAGCGGAAGCCGTCGGCGGCGCCGTGCTTCGGCGCGTAGAACGGGCGCCCCTTGCCGAGCAGGCCCTTGGTGCTGTCGCGGACGTCGAACACGCGGATCTGCCGGGTCGCGCTGTCCTCGCCCATGCGTCCGGTCTCGGCGATGTAGAGCAGGCTCTCGTCCGGCGAGAAGCACAGCCCGTTCGGACAGTCGAAGGCGTCGCTGGCCACGGCGAGCTTGCCGCTGCGCGGATCGAGCCGGTAGACGTGGCAGGGCAGCTCCTCCTCGGCACGCTCGCCTTCGTAATCCATCGCGATGCCGTAATGCGGGTCGGTGAACCAGATCGAGCCGTCCGACTTCACCACGACGTCGTTCGGCGAGTTCAGCCGCTGGCCGTCATAGCGGTCGGCGAGCACGGTGATCCCGCCGTCATGCTCGGTGCGCACCACCGCGCGCCGGCCGTGCAGGCAGGAGATCAGCCGGCCCTGCTGGTCGCGCGTGCCGCCGTTGGCGAACTGGCTGGGCTGACGATAGACCGAGACCCCGACCCCCTCGATCCAGCGCAGGATCCGGTCGTTCGGGATGTCGCTGAACAGCAGGCAGCCGGCATCGCCGAACCAGACCGGACCCTCGGTCCAGCGGCAGCCCTCGGCGATCCGTTCGAGCTTGGCCGCGAACAGCACGTAGCGGGCGAAGCGCTGGTCGATGATCTCGAAGGCGCTCATCGGCCCCAGATCCTGCCGTAGGCGTCCCGATAGCCGTTGTCCGGGTCGTAGACGTCGTGCTTGCCGCCGTCCAGATCGACGTTCTTCGCGGTGACCAGGTGCACCGGGGTGACGTAGCCGGACGCGGGCTTGCCGGCGAAGGCGCGGTTGAGCTCGTCGACGGTCTGCCAGCCATGCAGCCGCAGCGGCTCCGGCACCGTCGCCGCCTGGTACTGGCCGGAGCGGATCCGCTCGTAGGCGGAGTTGCTGCCGTCGCCGGCGCTGATGTTCACCGGCGGACCGCCCGGGTCGGCGCCGGCGGAGATCAGCGGCGGCCCGATGAAGTCGAAATACAGGTCGTTGATGCCCAGGCTGTAGGTCCATTTGCGGCCGAACCGGCCGAGCAGGGACGTGGTCAGCGGCGGCATCCGCGTCGAGGTCTGGTCGAGCGGCGTGTCCTCGAACGCGAGCACCTTGCAACCGGCGCAGCGCGACACCGTCTCGCGCATCCAGTTGCCCTTGGCCAGCGCCATCGCGTAGGCGCTGTCGGCGAACACCACCACCCCGGCATGACCCGAGCTGCTGGCGATGGCGTAGTCGGCCGCGACCTCGGCGACGCGATGGTTGTCGCTGGTGACGTTGGTGAAAAGCTCGCCGTTCAGCATCGGACCCGGGGTCGGACCGCCATGCCAGGCGACCAGCTTGATGCCCTGGGCCACCGCCTGGTGGATGATGGTGGCGTTCTGCACGGCGTCGAAGCCGCCGACGATGATGCCGTCCGGCTTGAGCGCGATCGCCTGTCCGAATGCCGACTGGATGCCGGAGACGCTGCCCTGGCCGTCGAGGATCCGGACCTTCCAGCCGATCCGCGCCGCCGCCTGCGCGACGCCGTCGCCGACGCCCTGGATGCCGCCGTTGCGCATGTCGCCGGCGACGTAGACGATGCTTTTCGACGAGACCGCGCGCGGGCCCGTGGTCGGGCCGGCCCATCTCGAGGCCGGTGCGGTGGCGTCGGCGACCGCCTGCCTGGCCTGCGCCACCGCGGCGTCGGCGCGGCCGGCGGGCGGCGCGGCGGCCGGGCCGGCGCG
>CAXUCM010000172.1:0-7872 GCA_964249315.1 uncultured Acetobacteraceae bacterium
GCCAGATCGTGGCTCGAGGGGCTTCGGACGACAAGGGTCAGCTCATGACCTTCATCGAGGCATGCCGGGCCTGGAAGGAAGTCGTCGGCTCGTTGCCGATCAAGGTCTCGCTGCTCCTGGAGGGCGAGGAAGAGACCGGCAATCCGAACCTGCTCGAGTTCCTGCAAAGCCACCGGGCCGAGCTGTCGCATGATCTGGCGCTGGTCTGCGACACCGACCTGTGGGACGACGACACCCCCGCGGTGACCACGATGCTTCGCGGACTGATCAGCGAGGAGTTCGAGATCGTCTGCGCGGACCGTGATCTGCATTCCGGCATGTACGGCAACGCGGTCCGCAACCCGCTGCACGTCGTTGCCCGGATCATCTCCGATGTGTGCGATGGAGCCGGGCGGATCACCCTGGCCGGCTTCTACGACGCGGTCCCGGCGCTCGCTGCAGCCGTGCGTGCCGAATGGAGCCGCCTGCCTTTCGACGAGGCCCGCTTCCTCGGCCAGTTCGGCCTCAGCCTGCCGGCAGGCGAACCGGGATACAGCCTCCTCGAACAGGTCTGGGCAAGACCGAGCTTCGAGGTCCACGGCATCAAGGGCGGCTATACGGGCGAGGGCTTCAAGACCGTCCTGCCGTCGCGGGCTTCCGCCAAGATCTCGTTCCGTCTCGTCGGTCGACAGGATCCGGAGCAGATCCGGGCGAGCTTTCGTGCGTTCGTCCGGGAGCATGTGCCGTCGGACTGCGTCGTCAGCTTCACGGACCATGGGAGCAGCAGACCGGTAAGTGCTCCGGTCGACGGGGTCTGGCTGCAGCGTGCGCGCGTCGCCCTGACCGAGGAATGGCATCGCGACACCGCGATCTCGGGCACTGGCGGTTCGATCCCGGCGGTATCCCATTTCAAGACGATCCTCGGCATGGACTCGCTGCTGATCGGTTTCGCCAGGTTCGACAACCGCATCCACTCCCCCAACGAGAAATACGATCTCTCGAGCCTGCATCGCGGCATCCGGTCCTGGGCGCGCATCCTGGACGCGTTCTCCCGGTAGACGCTTGCCGAAGGCCTCGACGTTCGGAAATCATCTTACCAAGACAAATGGATTCTCAAGGCTTCGCCTTGAGCGGGTCCAGGGCAGAGCCCTGGCCGTACGCCGCGATGATCATTCGCCCGGGCGATACCGCCGTTCGGTATGTCCGACGAGCTGGTCCGGATAGAAATACACCGTGCGCAGCGCGCCGGTCGCGTAGCGTCGTGCCTCGTCGTCGAAATGCTGCGAGTGCGGGTCGCCGCTCTCGCCGCCGGCGGTGATCGCGACCGCCCTGATCCTGTCTGCGAACTCGACCGCGGCGACGAAGCTGTTGCCGGTATCGCCATAGCGGCGCCGGACGCCCGGCGACGAGGGCCCGCTGATCGAGGCGAGCGATCCCCACTGCGCCGAGGTGAAGCCGACCGGCAGGCTGGGAGCGGCATCCGAGAAGGGCTGCACCAGGTCGTCGGTCCGCCGCTGGAACCGGTTGATCTGTCCCCAGGCAACGCGCCAGCCGCCGAAATCCCGGGTCAGCCGGTCGGACGCATCGGCGAGCGCCTCCAGGCGCTGCGAAGCCGTCGTGTGGGCCAGCACGTCGTCGTACTCCGACAGACTGTTGCGTCGCGGCGGCTCGCCGGCGAGACGCCAGAGCGCCTCGCCCCAATAGACCGCGAGCGACGTCGGCACGGAGTCCGCCGACCAGCGATGGTCCCAGCCGCGCAGCATCGCGATCTGCCCGGCGAGCGCCGCCTTGCGCGGATCGGTCGCCGCCAGCGCGTCATAGGCCGCCAGCAGGTGCGGCAGCAGGATGTCGAAGCCGGGCTGCGCCGGGTCGAACGCGGCCGCGACCAGGGAGTGCAGGGTGAAGTCGCGCCGGCCTTGCAGCAGCGCCACCGCGTGCAGGCCGCGCACGTTCTCGCCGTACTGGTCCATGTAGCGCGGGAAGTCGCCCGGCTTCGGGCTCGCCGGTCCCGCTGCCGAATAGGGCCAGTTGTTGGTGTTCTGGATCCAGCCGGTGGACGGGTCGAGCAGATGCGGCACCTCGTCCAGGGCGTGCAGGCCGTGCCAGTCGGTGCGCGGGTCGGCGCCGTCGACGGGATGCCGGTAGTCGAAACGATCGTCCCGGCGCGGGATGAACTGCGGATGCAGGTAGGCGATGCGGCCGTCGGCGTCGGCATAGACGGTGTTGTTCGAGCTGTTCGCCTGCAGCGCCATCACCTTCCGGTAGGAGCGCCAGTCCTGCGCCTCGGTCTGGGCGAAGGATTGCTCGAGCGCCTCGACCGGCCGCACCATCATCGCCTCGCTGCGCCAGCGTCCGTCCGCGGTGCTGCCGACGACCGGACCGTGCGTGCTGCGATAGACGGTGAAGCGCCGGGAGGCGAGGCCGCCCGCCGGCGTGCGCCAGGACAGCGTCACGGTCGAAGACGTCACCGGCCGCAGCGTCGCGCCGTAGCGGGTGAACAGGCGGCCGTCCTTGCGGACGACGGTCTCCAGGAACTGGTCGACGGCGTCGGTATGGCTGGAGGTGTGCATCCAGCCGACCCGCTGGTTGAACCCCTGGTAGAGGAAGAACTGGCCCCAGGTGGCGGCACCGTAGGCATCCAGCCCGGCATCGCTGCTCATCTGCAGCTCCGAGCGGAAGTAGAACGAGGTGTGCGGGTTGATCAGCAGCAGCGCATGATGGTCCCTGGTGTCGGCGGGAGCGATGGCGATGCCGTTCGATCCGGTCGGGCCCGGTGCCGTCGGTGCTGCGAGTTCGGCGGGAGAGGGCACGCCGTAGAAGCGGGCGAGCTCGGGCAGCTCGATGCTCTCGATGTCGCCGCCGATGCTGCCCTCGGTGAACGCCAGCGCCATCCAGGGCTCGAACCGGCGGATCACCGCAGGCACCACGCGCGGATGGGTCGCCAGATAGAAGTTCAGGCCGTCGGCCCAGGCATCCATCAGCGTCTTCAGCCAGGCCGGGCCGCGCGCGTAGCGCACCTGCAGGTCCGCCGGATCCGCGTACAGCCGCGCCCGCAGATCCTGCGCCAGCGCGCCGGCGCCCTGCGCCTCGCTCAGGCGGCCGAGCGCGGTGAGATAGTTCATCTCGATGCGGTGGAAGTCGTCCTCGGCCTGCGCGTAGATCATGCCGAACACCGCCTGCGCGTCGGTATGGCCGTGCACGTGGGCGATGCCCCAGTTATCGCGGGTGATGGTCACCTCGCTCGCGATCCGGCGCAGGCGGGCCGCATCGTCGGCGGCTGCGGCCAGCGAGGCGTGACCGACGAGGCAGAGTGCTGCGAGGGCGAGCCGTACCGGAGGGCGCGCGCTCAAAGCGACCGATGCTCGTGCAGCATGGCGTGGATGAAGCCCAGCTTCTCGCGTACCGGCGGCGAGATGATGAACGGGTATAGGTCGGACAGCCCCATCGAACGGTTGAGGTTGTTCATCGCGAAGGTCATCGGCAACCACTGGTCGATGACCGGCGCCATCGTGCTCGAGACGTAGGGATCAATCGCCACCTCGACGGTGAGCGCGTCGGCGTCGTGCACCTTAGGATGCACGCCCATGCCGAAGGCGTTCGCGGTCTCCAGCGTGTCCATGATGTGCAGGTAGTGCGCCCAGGTCTCGGCGAAATCCTCCCACGGGTGGCTGGTGGCGTAGGCGCTGATGGTGCGCTCCTGCCAGTCCGGCGCCGGGCCTTCGGCATAGTGCCGGCGCAGCGCGCCGCCGTAGTCCGCGCGATCGTCGCCAAACACCGCCCGGCAGGCCTCGAGACGGCCGCCGTCGCGCACCAGCCGGTCCCAGATCCAGTGCCCCACCTCGTGGCGGAAATGTCCGAGCAGGGTGCGGTAGGTCTCGTGCATCTGCGTGCGCATCTCCTCGCGATGGGCGTCGTCGGCTTCCCTGGTGGCGATGGTGATGATGCCGTTATCGTGCCCGGTCAGCACCTTCGGACCGCCGGGCTGCTCGTCGAGGAAGTCGAACACCAGCCCTTCGGCGGGATCGTCGACGCGGTTCGGCAGCGCGATGCGGAGCCGGATCAGCGAGTAGAACAGCCGGTGCTTGGCGAACTCCAGCTTGCGCCAGAGCTGCATGCGATCCGGCAGGTTGATGTCCGGGACCGTGCGGTTGTGCCGGCAGGCGGCGCAGAAGCTCTCCGCGCTGTCCGCATCCAGCAGCCAGTTGCAGACGTCATGCCGGGCGTTGGCGCACAGCTTGACCCGGCGTCCGTCGGCGGCACTGGCGGTGAAGACGTCGCCGTCCGGCCACAGCGCGGTCAGCTCGGCCGCCTCCGGCAGGTAGCCGAGCGGTGCGGCGCACCCCTCGCAGGTGCGGTTCTCGAAGAACAGCAGGGCGCCGCAATGCTGGCAATTGAACAGCTTCATCGCGATGCTCCATGATTTCCCTGCGGCAGCGCCGTTTCCGACGGCGCTACTGTGCTGCAGGCATAACGATATTGCGAGCCGCGGACGGCATCCCGGAGAGCGATCCTGCGTTGCACCGGCAGGACAACCCATCAGGGAGGATGAAGGCATGGTCGACAGCAACCGGATCGAAGGCGCCGCCGAGGATACCGTCGGCAAGCTGCAGGACGGCATGGGCGGCCTGCTCGGCGACGGCGCCACCCAGGCGAAGGGCAAGGCGAGGCAGGTCGCCGGCCAGGCGCAGAGCTATTACGGCGAGACGCTCGACACGCTGCGAGACCTCACCGCCGACCAGCCGGTGGTCGCGCTGCTCGCGGCGAGCGGGATCGGCTTCGTCCTGGGCGCGCTGTTCTCGCGTCGCTGAGCGGACAGGCAACCTGCGCCGGGCGTCCCACGTTGCGCGATCGTTCCAAGAACCGGAGTTCCCGTCATGCTCAAGCTCGCCCTGCTGTTCCTGGTCATCTCGATCGTCGCCGGCATCTTCGGCTTCGGCGGCGTCTCCGCCGCCACCGCGGGCATCGCCAAGATCCTGTTCTTCATCTGCATCGTCGTCTTCCTGATCTTCCTGGTGCTCGGCGTCATGGCCGGCAAGGCGATCTTCTACATCGGGGTCTGGCACCTGACGGCCCCAGCGGGTGCAGGGCGGAGCCCTGCTAATCCGTCTCCATGACCGCGCCCGGCAGCCGGCGCGGCTGTAGTGCGACCACGACCGCGGCGGCGATCGATCCTGCGATGATCAGCACCATCATCGACATGCCGAGCCCCCAGCGGTTGCCGAGCGCCGGCACGGCGACGGAGGCAATCGCCTGGCCGCCGGCGGCGATCGCGTAGCCGAACCCCATGCCGAAGCTCCGGTGCGCCGAGCCGAAGCGCTGCGACAGGAAGTTCGGCACCAGCGCGAACAGGCTGTTGGCGACGATGCCCATGACGAAGGCGCCGGCGAGCAGCGATACCGTGCCGCCGGCCTGGGTGAACAGCACCGCGCCGGGCACGGTGACGGCGAGGTAGCCGACGATGGTCGGTCGGTCGCCGAGCCGGTAAGCGAGCCAGCCGCAAAGCGGCTTGCCGAGGACCGAGGCGCCCGAGTACATCGCCGCGAAGGGGAACAGCTGGGCCGAGCCCAGGTGGTGCACCTTCTGCAGGAAGGCCGGATAGAACGAGAAGACCGCCGCGTTCTGGAACTGGATCAGGCCCATGAACACCCAGCCTTGCAGGGCGGCAGGGCTCAGCCGGAAGGATCCGCGCGGCGCGGGGGCGGCGCCGGCGCCGCTCTCGGCCTGGCGCTTCAGCCAGACCGGAGATTCCGGGATGCCCCAGCGGATGAACAGGGCCAGCAGCGCCGGCACGATGCCGATGAAGAACATCGCCCGCCAGCCGAACACCGGCAGCACCAGCGCGTTCGCGACGGCGGCACCGAAATAGCCGAACTCGTAGCCCGCCATCATGATCGCCGAGGCGACGCTGCGCGACCGTGCCGGCACGCTCTCCATGAGCAGCGCGGCCGAGGCGGTCCACTCGCCGCCGAAGCCGATGCCGAACAGCGCCTGGATCACCAGCAGCGCGCCGTAGCTCCAGGCCAGGCCGGACAGGAAGCTGAACCCGGCGAACCAGATCACGCCGACCATGAAGGCGAGCTTGCGGCCCCAGCGGTCGGCGGCCCAGCCCCAGGCGGTGTTGCCGACCACCCGGCCCAGGCTCTGCAGCGTGAGCACCAGGCCCATCGCGACCAGGCTGACGTGGAACTGCTGGCTCAGCCGCACCAGCAGGAACACCAGCACGACCTGGTCGAAGGCGTCGCAGAACCAGCCGAGCCAGGCGCCGAGCACGACGCGCCAGTGCGGCAGCAGCATCCGGAAGGGGGAGGCGGCGTCGGCCTCGGCCATCGCTATTTCCGCTCCAGGAAGGAGGGGATCAGCGGATTGCTGGTCTGCAGCGCGTTCTTGCTCGGCAGGTCGGCGTCGCGCCAGCCGCCGCCCATCTGCTCGATCAGCGAGACGCTGTCGACCAGCCGGTTCTGCTGGATGCTCAGCGCGTTCTGCTCGTTGCTCAGCGCGGTGGTCTGCGCGGTGACGACGGTGGTGTAGTCGACCGTGCCGGCCTCGTACTGGTTCTCGGCGACGCGGACGGCCTGCTCGGAGAGGGCGACGGCGCGCGCTTCCGCGTCCGCCTGCTGTGCCAGGATGCGCAGGGCGGAGAGATCGTCCTCGGTGGTCTGGAACGCGGTGAGCACGGTCTGCCGATAGGTCGCCACCGCGGCGTCGTAGCTGGCGCGGGCCTCCTCGATCGAGGCCGAGCGGAGGCCGCCCTCGAACACCACCTCGGTGGCGGTGGCGCCGAGCGACCAGAGCCGGTTCGAGGCCTGGATCAGCGAGCCGATCGGATCGCCGCTCCAGCCGTAGGCGGCGGAGAGGTTGATGTCCGGGTAGAACGCCGCGACCTGCACGCCGATCAGCGCGTTCTCCTGTTCCATCGCCCGCTCGGCGGCGGCGATGTCCGGGCGCCGCTGCAGCAGGGTCGCCGGAAGCAGCACCGGGATCGGCGGGATCGTCGCGGCGAGCTTGTCGCCCGCCAGCGTGAGCGCGGCCGGCGGCCGTCCGGTCAGCACCGCGATCGCATGCTCGTACTGGGTGCGCAGCACGCCGACATCGATCGCCTGGGCGCGGGTCTGCTGCAGCTGCGTCTCCGCCTGCAGCAGCGCGGTCGGCGTCGCCGTGATCAGCCCGGCCTGGTACTGGTTGCGGGTGACCCGCAGCGACTCGTCGTAGCTGGCGACGGTGCGGTCGAGCAGGTCCTGCAGCGAGTCTTCCGCGCGCAGGTTGAAGTAGGCGGTGGCCAGCATCGCCTGATACGACAGCGTCGCGTTGGCGAGGTCGGCGGCACTGGCCTGTGCGGCGGCGACGTCGCTTTCCACCTGCCGGCGGATGCGTCCCCAGACGTCGAGGTCCCAGCTCGCGGTGCCCTCGAGCTGGTAGTTGGTGCTGGTGACGCTGGTGCCGCCGGCGCCGACGCCGTTGACCTGGCTGCTCAGTCCGGCGACCGCGTTGCTGCCGAAGCCGGACGACTGGCGCGTCACCGAAGGCGAGGCGCTCAGGGTCGGATACAGGCTGGCCCGGGTAACGTCGACCAGGGCGCGCGCCTGCCGGTAGTTGGCCTCGGCCTGCTTGACGTTCTGGTTGGAGACGACGACCTGCGCCTCGAGCGCGTCCAGCACCGGGTCGTCGTAGATCCGCCACCAGCCGCCCTTGTCGAGGCTGGCGGCTTCGGGGACGGCGCGCTGCCAGCCGGGCGCCGGCTGCAGCTCCTTGAACTGCGCCGAGACGATCGCCGCCGGCCGGTGATAGTCCGGACCGACCATGCACCCGGAGCGGGCGATGACGAGCGGCAGCGCCCGAAGGAATGGATTCTCAAGGCTTCGCCTTGAGCGGGTCCAGGGCAGAGCCCTGGCCTTT
>CAXUCM010000173.1:0-7845 GCA_964249315.1 uncultured Acetobacteraceae bacterium
CGAGGTGCTGATCGAGGAGAGCGTGCTCGGCTGGAAGGAGTACGAGATGGAGGTGGTGCGCGATCGCGCCGACAACTGCATCATCGTCTGCTCGATCGAGAACGTCGATCCGATGGGCGTGCATACCGGTGATTCCGTCACCGTGGCGCCGGCGCTGACGCTGACCGACAAGGAATACCAGCGCATGCGCGACGCCTCGATCGCCTGCCTGCGCGCGATCGGGGTGGATACCGGCGGCTCCAACGTGCAGTTCGGCATCAATCCGGTCGACGGGCGCATGGTGGTGATCGAGATGAACCCGCGCGTGTCGCGCTCCTCGGCGCTTGCCTCCAAGGCCACCGGCTTTCCGATCGCCAAGATCGCGGCCCGGCTCGCGGTCGGCTACACGCTCGACGAGCTCGCCAACGACATCACCGGCACCACGCCGGCCGCCTTCGAGCCGACGCTGGACTACGTGGTGGTGAAGATCCCGCGCTTCACCTTCGAGAAATTCCCCGGCACCCCGGCGCTGCTGTCGACCAGCATGAAGTCGGTGGGCGAGGCGATGGCGATCGGCCGCTCGTTCGCCGAGGCGCTGCAGAAGGGCCTGCGCTCGATGGAGACCGGGCTGTCCGGGCTGGATCCGGTCGAGCCGCCCGGCGACGGCAGCCGCGACGCCTTCCGGGCGGCGCTGTCGAAGCCACGCCCGGACCGGCTGCTGATGGCGGCACAGGCGCTGCGCGCCGGCGTCGCGGTCGCCGAGATCCACGAGGCCTGCCGGTTCGATCCCTGGTTCCTGCGCGAGCTCGCGCGGATCGTCGAGGCCGAGCGCGTCGTCGAACGCGAGGGCCTGCCGCAGGACGCCGTCCGGTGGCGGCGGCTCAAGGCGCTGGGCTTCTCCGACCAGCGCCTGTCGGTGCTGGCCGGCATCGAGGCGGCTGACGTGGCGGCGCGACGCGCGCAGCTCGGCGTGCGCGCGGTCTACAAGCGGATCGACACCTGCGCCGCCGAGTTCGCCTCCGCCACGCCCTACCTGTACTCGACCTACGAGGGCGGCTTCGGCACGCCCGTCTGCGAGAGCGAGCCGACCGGCCGGCGCAAGATCGTCATCCTCGGCGGCGGCCCGAACCGGATCGGCCAGGGCATCGAGTTCGATTACTGCTGCGTGCACGCCGCCTACGCGCTGCGCGAGGCCGGCTTCGAGACGATCATGGTCAACTGCAATCCGGAGACGGTCAGCACCGACTACGACACCTCGGACCGGCTCTATTTCGAGCCGCTGACCGCCGAGGACGTGATCGCGCTGATCCGTCGCGAGCAGGAGGCGGGCGAGCTCGTCGGCTGCATCGTGCAGTATGGCGGCCAGACCCCGCTGAAGCTGTCGCGTGCGCTGACGCAGGCCGGGATCCCGATCCTCGGCACGCCCGCCGACGCGATCGATCGGGCCGAGGATCGCGAACGCTTCCAGGAGCTGCTGCGCCGGCTCGGCCTGCGCCAGCCGGAGAACGGCATCGCCCGCTCGGCGCCGGAGGCGGAGGCGGTGGCCGAGCGCATCGGCTATCCGGTGGTGATACGTCCCTCCTACGTGCTCGGCGGCCGGGCGATGGAGATCGTGCATGACCGTCCGAGCCTGCAGCGCTACATGCGGGTGGCGCTGGCGCTGGCCGGCGCCGACGTCGCCGCGGGCCCGGTGCTGATCGACCGCTACCTCAACGACGCCGTCGAGACCGACGTCGACTGCATCTGCGACGGACGGCAGGTCTACGTCGCCGGGGTGATGGAGCATATCGAGGAAGCCGGCATCCATTCCGGCGATTCCGCCTGCTCGCTGCCGCCCTATTCGCTGTCGCCCGCGATCGTCAACGAGCTCAAGGAGCAGACCGCCGCGATGGCGCGGGCGCTCGGCATCGTCGGGCTGATGAACGTGCAGTTCGCGATCAAGGACGCCGACATCTACGTGCTCGAGGTCAACCCGCGCGCCTCGCGCACGGTGCCGTTCGTGGCCAAGGCCACCGGTGTCGCGGTGGCGAAGATCGGCGCCCGCGTGATGGCCGGCGCCAGCCTGTCCGAGTTCCGGCTCGACGACCGCGCGATCGCGCCGCACGTCGCGGTCAAGGAGGCGGTGTTCCCGTTCGCCCGCTTCGCCAACGTCGACATCATCCTCGGCCCGGAGATGCGCTCGACCGGCGAGGTGATGGGGCTGGACCACAGCTTCGAGCGCGCCTTCGCCAAGTCGCAGCTCGGCGCCGGGGTGAAGCTGCCGCAGGCCGGCACGGTGTTCCTGTCGGTGCGCCACGGCGACAAGCCGGCGCTGCTGCCGCTGGCGCGCCGGCTCTGCGAGATGGGCTTCGACGTGCTGGCCACGCGCGGCACCGCGCAGCGGCTGCGCGAGGCCGGCATCGCGGTCACCGTGGTCAACAAGGTGCTGGAGGGGCGGCCGCACTGCGTCGATGCGATCCGCAACGGCGAGGTGCGGATGGTGATCAACACCGCGTCTGGCGCGCAGTCGGTCGCCGACAGCTACGACATCCGGCGCTCGGCGCTGACCCATGGGGTGCCGCACTACACCACCATCGCGGGCGCGCGGGCGGCGGTGCATGCCATCGCCACGCTGCGGGAGGGGCCGCTTGATGTGGCACCGCTTCAGTCGTATTTTCGGGGATCGTTCTGAGCCGATCTTGAATCGGGCCGACCCGGGATGCGGGTATTTCTTCCAAGGACTGGCCATTTTGCAGAAATTTCCGATGACGGGCCGCGGCCTGCAGCGGCTGGAAGACGAACTCCGCAAGCTGAAGAGCGAGGAACGCCCGTCCATCATCCGCGCCATCGCCGAGGCGCGCAGCCACGGCGACCTGTCGGAGAACGCCGAGTACCATGCCGCGCGCGAGCGGCAATCCTTCGTCGAGGGCCGGATCCAGGAGCTCGAGGAGATCGTCTCCTCGGTCGAGGTGATCGAGCCCGCCACCCTGTCCGGCGACCACGTCAAGTTCGGCGCCCATGTCAGCCTGGTCGACGAGGAGACCGACCGCGAGGCGACCTACCAGATCGTCGGCGTCTACGAGGCCGACATCAAGTCGGGCCTGCTCTCGGTCTCCTCGCCGCTGGCCAAGTCGCTGATCGGCAAGAAGAAGGGCGACAGCGTCTCGGTTCCGGCGCCGGGCGGCGACCGCACCTACGAGATCCTCGCGATCAGCTACGGCTGAGCCGTCATGATCGGCATCGAGGATATCGAGGCCGCCGCCGCCCGCATCGAGGGACGCGTACTGCGCACGCCGACGATCCACTCGGACGCGCTGTCGCGCGCGCTCGACGCCACCGTCACGCTGAAGCTGGAGAACCTGCAGGCGATCGGCTCCTTCAAGGAGCGCGGGGCGGCGAACAAGCTCGCTTTGCTCGACGAGGCCGAGCGGCGGCGTGGCGTGATCACGGTGTCGGCGGGCAACCATGCGCAAGGGGTGGCGCGTCACGCCAGCCTGCTCGGCATCGATGCGGTGATCGTGATGCCGCGCTTCACGCCGGCGGCGAAGGTGACCCGCACCGCCGCCTGGGGCGCGCGGGTGGTGCTGCACGGCGACGATTTCGCCGCCGCCTCGGCGCATGCCGCCCGGCTGTGCGAGACCGAGGGCCGCGTCTTCGTGCATCCCTACGACGATCCCGCGGTCATGGCCGGCCAGGGCACCTGCGGACTCGAGCTGCTCGAGGATGCCGGCGCGCTGGATGCGCTGGTGGTGCCGATCGGCGGCGGCGGCCTGATCGCCGGCGTCGCCACTGCGGCCAAGGCGCTGCGTCCGGGCCTCGCCGTGATCGGCGTGCAGGTCGAGAGCCACGCCTCGCTCAGTGCGCATCCGGGTGACGAACGCGTGCCGTGCGGCGGTGCGACCATCGCCGAGGGCATCGCGGTGATGCAGGTCGGCCGGCTTCCGCTGGCGGTGATCCGCGCCCGCGTCGACGAGGTCCTCGTGGTCACCGAGCGCGCCGTCGAGGATGCGATCACGTTGCTCGCCGAGAGCGCCAAGCTGGTCGCGGAGGGAGCCGGCGCCGCGGGCGTCGCGGCCCTGCTGGCCTATCCCGAGCGGTTCCGCGGCAGGCGGGTGGCGAGCCCGATCTGCGGCGGCAACATCGACAGCCGGATCCTCGCCAACACCCTGCTGCGCTCGCTGCTGCGCGACGGCCGCCTGCTGCGGCTGTGCCTCGAGATCCCGGACCGCCCGGGCATCCTCGCCGACATCGCGACCCGGATCGGCGCGATCGGCGGCAACATCATCGAGGTCTCGCACCAGCGATTGTTCGCGTCGCCCAGCGTGCAGTCGGCCGAGCTCGAGCTGATGGTGGAGGCGCGCGATCCGCTGCATGCCGAGCAGATCGCTGCGGCGCTCCGCGCGGTCTACACGGTGCGGCGGATCTGAAAGGTCAAGGTTGGGGCTCCGCCCCAAGCCCCGCCAAAGGCTCGCCTTTGGAAACCTCTCGCAGGCGGATTCTCGAGGCTGAGCCTTGAGCGATTGAGCCGCGAAGCGGATCAATGGGCAGAGCCCCTGGCCTTTGCTACGGCTTGAGGTGCACGTTCTCGTCCTCGACCGCGAAGCCGACCTTCAGGGTGACCTGGTAGTGGCTGACCTGGTTGTCCTCGATATGGCCGCGCGTCTCGACCACCTGGAACCAGCGCATGTGACGGATGGTGTTGGCGGCCTTGCGGATCGCCGCCTGGATGGCGTCCTCGATGCTGGTCTCCGACGAGCCGACCAGCTCGGTGATGCGATAGACGTGATCGGTCATGCGATGCTTCCCTAGTTGTGACGCCGGGCGTAACGGAACGCGCGGGCCGCAGGTTGCCGCCCTATTTGGTGCCGAACAGCCGATCGCCGGCATCGCCGAGGCCGGGCCGGATGTAGCCGTTCGCGTCGAGCTCGCGGTCGACCGCGGCGGTGATCAGCCTGACGTCGGGATGCGCCGCGGTGAAGCGGTCCAGCCCTTCGGGTGCGGCCAGCAGGCAGACGAAGCCGATCTGCGCCGCACCGGCCGCCTTCAGGCGCGAGACCGCGGCGATCGCGCTGTGCCCGGTGGCCAGCATCGGATCGACGACGATGCAGAGCCGCTCTGCCATGTCGTCGGGCAGCTTGAGATAGTATTCGACCGGCTCCAGGGTCGCGTGGTCGCGATACAGCCCGACATGCCCGACCCGGGCTGCCGGCACCAGGTCGAGCATGCCGTCGAGGATGCCGTTGCCGGCGCGCAGGATCGAGACGAAGCAGAGCTTCTTGCCGGACAGCATGCGTCCGATCATGGGCTCCAGCGGGGTCTCGATCTCGACCTCCTCCAGGGGCAGGTCGCGGGTGGCCTCGTAGGCCATCAGCAGGCTGATCTCGCGCGTCAGGCGACGAAAGCCGGCGGTCGAGGTGCCGGCCTGGCGCAGCCGGGTGAGCTTGTGCTGCACCAGCGGATGATCGAGCACCGTCACGTTCGGCCAGGAGCGCATCGAAGCCGGCTAGCCGCCGGCGGGGACGAAGTCCAGCGCCACGCCGTTCATGCAGTAGCGCTCGCCGGTCGGCTTGGGTCCGTCCGGGAACAGGTGGCCGAGATGACCGTGGCACTGCGCGCAATGCACCTCGATGCGTCGCATGAACAGGCTGTGGTCCTCCTGCGTCTCGACCGCACCTTCGATCGGGGCGAAGAAGGAGGGCCAGCCGCTGCCGCTCTCGTACTTGGCGTCGGAGCGGAACAGCGGGTTGTTGCAGGCGGCACAGTGGAACAGCCCGTCCCGCTTCTCGTAGTTCAACGGGCTGGCGCCGGGTCGCTCGGTGCCGTGTTCGCGCAGGACGCGGTACTGCTCGGGCGACAGCCGGTCGCGCCAGGGATCCTGCGTTGCGGGTTGGCTGCTCATGCGAGGTCTCCTCTTTCCGTATGCGGCTGAAATGGGTTCGGCCGGCTCGGAAACCTAGGGTGCCCGGTCCGCTTTGGAGCAGGCAACCGCGTGGAGACGAACATGTCCGATACCACTTCCTCGCCGGACGAGGACATCGACGAGGACCGGATCGACGAGGGCGTCGACCAGACCTTCCCGGCCAGCGATCCGCCTTCGACCGGCGGCAGCACCGGACCCAACGACCCGGTCAGCACGCCGGCACCCATCACGCCCTGACAATCCTGCCGGTCGGTGGCATGCTCGCCGGATGCCAGCCGAACACGACGTCCCGCACCTGCCCCGCCCGGTCATGCTGGTGATCCTGGACGGGTTCGGGTGGCGCGAGGACAGCGCCGACAACGCCGTCCGCCTCGCACGCACGCCGAGCTTCGATCGGCTCTGGGCGCGCGGGCCGCGTGCCTTCCTGCGCACCTGCGCCCGCGACGTCGGCCTGCCGGACGGGCAGATGGGCAATTCCGAGGTCGGCCACCTCAATATCGGTGCCGGCCGGGTGGTGATGCAGGAACTGCCGCGGATCGCCAACGCGATCGAGACCGACGGCCTCGGCTCGATCGAGGCGATGCGCACGCTGGTCGCGCGGCTGCGCGAGTCCGGCGGCACCTGCCACCTGATGGGACTGGTCTCGCCCGGCGGCGTGCATGCGCACCAGGACCATGCGGTGGCGATCGCGCGTTTGCTCGATGCCGCCGGGATCCCGACGGTGCTGCACGCCTTCACCGACGGGCGCGACACGCCGCCGCGATCCGGACGCGACGATCTGGCCCGGTTGCGCGACGCGCTGCCCGCTTCGGTGCCGATCGCCACGGTCTGCGGCCGCTACTTCGCCATGGACCGCGACAGGCGTTGGGAGCGCGTGCAGCGGGCCTACGACGTCGTCGTCTCCGCTGGCGGGCCTCGCGCCGGCACGCCCGACGCGGTCTTGTCCGCCTGCTACGCCGAGGGCACCACCGACGAGTTCGTGCCGCCGACGGTGATCGGCGACTATGCCGGCATGCGCGACGGGGACGGGCTGCTTTCGTTCAACTTCCGCGCCGACCGGATCCGCCAGCTCTACGATGCGCTGCTCGACCCAGACTTCGCCGGCTTCGCGCGCGCGAGACTGCCGCGCTTCGTCTGCGCCGTCGGCATGACCCGCTACAGCGACGCCCTCGCCGACCGGATCCTGGTGCTGTTCCCGCCGCAGAGCCTCGACGACCTGCTCGGCGATGTCGTCGCTTCCGCCGGGCGCCGGCAGCTGCGCATGGCAGAGACGGAGAAATATCCGCACGTCACCTACTTCCTCAATGGCGGCCGCGAGGCGGTGCTGCCCGGCGAGGATCGCATCATGGTGCCCTCCCCCAAGGTCGCGACCTACGACCTGCAGCCGGAGATGTCCGCACCGGAGCTCGCCGACCGCGCCGTCGCCGCGATCGCATCCGGGCAGTACGACCTGATCGTGCTGAACTTCGCCAATCCGGACATGGTCGGCCATACCGGCGATCTCGCCGCCGCGATCCGCGCGGTCGAGACCGTCGATGGCTGTCTGGGCCGGATTGCCGAGGCGATCGAGGCCGCGTCCGGCGCGCTGCTCGCCACCGCCGATCACGGCAACTGCGAGATGATGCGCGACCCCGCGACCGGTGCGCCGCATACCGCCCATACCCTCAACCCGGTGCCGGTGGTGCTGTCCGGCATCGATGGCGCCACGCTGCAGGATGGCCGCCTCGCCGACCTGGCCCCCACCCTGCTGGCGCTGATGGGTCTGGCGCAGCCGGCGCTGATGACCGGCCGTTCGCTGCTGGCGCCGTCGAGGCCCGCCCTCGCCTGAGCCGGCTGCTGCTCGTCGGCACCCTGTTGCTCATCGCAGCCGCCACGGCGACGGCGCGGCCGTCGCACCATGCGACGCGGACGGCGGCGGTGCGTCGCGGCCTGGCGGCGGCCCAGGCAGCGGTCCGGTCGGGGGGCGG
>CAXUCM010000174.1:0-7833 GCA_964249315.1 uncultured Acetobacteraceae bacterium
AAATGGATTCTCAAGGCTGAGCCTTGAGCGGGTCCAGGGCAGAGCCCTGGCCTTAAAGGATCAGCTCAGTGCGGTGCGAGGCCGTTGTTCGACCGGTCCACGTCCGGCACGACATGATCCGGGTCGATCACGGCGCGCACGATCCTGGCGCTGCCTGCGGCGTCGAGCGTCGCCTGCGGCCCGTGCATCCAGATCTCGACCGGGATGCGCATGCGCCTGGTGCTGCCGTCGGCATAGTCGACCTGCAAGGTCGACGGCATCACCAGTCCGCCGGCGCAGCTCACGGTGACGGTGCCGCCGGCCGCGTCGATCGACCTGACGGCGAGATCCATCGGCCAGTTATGCGCGAACCAGCCGCGCCAGAACCAGGACAGGTCCTCGCCGCCCTCGCTGTCCATCAGACGGAAGAAGTCCGAGGGCGAGGGATGCTTGTAGGCCCAGAGCGCGATGTAGCGCCGGAAGGCGGTATCGAAGCGGGACGGACCCAGGATCTGCTCGCGCAGCAGGCGCAATCCGAGCGCTGCCTTGAAGTAGCTGACCGTGTGGCTCATCGGGAACCCGGCGAGGTCGGCCTCCTCGGTAATCACCGGCGCCGTCGGGTTGCGCAGCAGCGGCACGATCTCGTCGACCGGATTGCCATGGCCCGGCGCATATTCCGAGTCGCGCTTCGGGGCGAACTCGCCGTGATTGAAATCGTCCGAGGCGTAGGTGTCGATGAAGGTGTTGAAGCCCTCGTCCATGAACGAGGCACGGCGCTCGTTCGAGCCGACCAGCATCGGGAACCAGCCATGGCCAAGCTCGTGCGTGGTGATCCAGAACAGCCGGTCTCCGGCATCCTGGATGCCGTCGAAGACGATGCCGGGATATTCCATGTTGGCACCGTGCCCGGCGACGTTGATCGCGTTCGGCCACGGATACGGATACCATTTCCTCGAGAAGTATTCGATCGCATTCTTGACGTACTCGGTCGAGCGCGCCCAGCGGTGATCCGCCGTCGCCTCGACCGGATAGACCGACATCGCCAGGCGCGGCAGGCCGTCGACAGACGGCAGCCGGATCCTCGCCGCATCCCACAGCAGCGCCGGCGAGGCGACGAAGGCGACGTCGCGGGTGTCGTGCATCGAGAAGCGCCAGGTGCGCGTGCCGTGCGGCGGTGCCGCGTCGAGATCCGCTTCGGTGCGGATCATCACCGCGGTGTCGCTCGTCGCCGCCTGGGCGAGGCGACGGCGCTCGGTGGGCGTCAGCACCGCGTCCGCGTTGCGCAGCGCGCCGGAGCCGGCGACGATGAAATCTGCAGGCACCGTCACGGCATAATCGATGTCGCCGTATTCCAGGTAGAACTCCTGGCCGAGATACGGCTCGGTGTCCCAGCCGCGCAGATCGTCATAGACGGCCATGCGCGGGAACCATTGCGCGATCTCGTAGAGGTCGCCGTGCTGCGACGTGCTCACCGCGGTGCGGCCGCCCCAGGGACCGGAGACCGTGTAATGCCAGCGTATGCGCAGCGTGAGCCGGCCGCCATGGCCGGCCAGCGGCTGCGGCAGCAGCACGCGCATGCGGGTGTCGGACACCAGGAAGGCGGCCGCAGCCGAGCGTCCGTGCGCACCGACGCTGACCTGCTCGATGACGTCGCCGTCGGTGTGCTCGGCCGGCGGCCGCGGCCGCATCGCGCTGGCGCGCGAGTCCGCGCGATAGATGTTCTGGTCGAGCTGCACCCACAGCAGGTCGAGCGCGTCGGGACTGTTGTTGGTGTAGGAGATCACCTCCTCGCCGGAAAGCGTGTGCGATTTCGTATCGATGTTCGCCGCGACGCGGTAGTCGGCGCGGTTCTGCCAGTACGCCGCACCCGGCGCGCCGCTGGCGGAACGGAACGCGTTCGCCGGATATTCCTGCGCGAACGGCGCGAAGATCTCGGTCGCGTCCGGCGATGGCTGCGCCCGCAACGGAGTGCCGCCGAAGCCTGCGAGCAGGACGCATAGGGCAGGGATGCGGACGGCGCGGGGGATGCGAGGCATGATCATGCGCGCATCGTCCACGGCTTTGCCGATGGCGGCAAGGCCGCCGGGGATGCGACTGCAACTGCTTCGCAGTTTCGCGAGGGCCCACGCATGGCAATAGAGTTATGCGTATCGTTGATTTTTCCGCCGTCGATTGCGATGAGATCCACATGCGGAACTTCGGCGACCTGAGCGAGCGCGAGATCCTGGCCCTGGCCATTTCCAACGAGGAGGAGGACGGGCGCACCTACTCCGATTTCGCGGAGTCGCTGCGCCAGACCTATCCGGACAGCGCCCGGCTGTTCGTCGACATGGCGGCGGAGGAGGGCGATCACCGTCGCGTGCTGATCGATCTCTACGTCGAACGCTTCGGCGATCACATCCCGCTGGTGCGACGCATCGACATACGCGGCGCGCCGACGCCGTCTCCGGTCTGGCGCGTCGCCCCGCGCGGCATCGACGCGGTGCGACGGCAGGCCCGGAAGATGGAGGCCGATGCCAGCCGCTTCTACCTGCAGGCGGCGGCGCGGGCGAGCGATCCCGCCATCCGTCGCCTGCTGGGCGATCTCGCCGCGGCGGAGGCGCAGCATCTGCAGACCGCCGGCCATATCGAGGACAGGCGGCTGCCCGGCGACGTGCGCGCGCGCGAGGATGCCGACGCACGCAAGCGCTTCGTGCTGCAGGTGATCCAGCCGGGCCTGGTCGGGCTGATGGACGGCTCGGTGTCGACCCTGGCGCCGGTGTTCGCCGCCGCGTTCGCCACGCACGCCTCGCACTATGCGTTCCTGGTCGGGCTCGCCGCCAGCGTGGGTGCCGGCATCAGCATGGGCTTTGCCGAGGCGCTGGCCGATGACGGCAAGCTGTCCGGCCGCGGCGCGCCGATGCTGCGCGGGCTGGCCTGCGGGCTGATGACCGTGGCGGGCGGCATCGGCCACACGCTGCCCTACCTGATCCGCGACTTCTGGACCGCGACGGCCGCCGCCGGCTGCGTCGTGCTGGTCGAGCTCGCGATCATCGCCTGGATCCAGTTCCGCTTCATGGAGACGCCGCCCTTCTCGGCGGCGGCGAAGGTGATGCTCGGCGGCGCGCTGGTGCTCGCCGCCGGCGTGCTGATCGGCAACGGCTAGGCCGCTTCAAGCCGCCTCGACCCGCCGACCCAGCAGCTCCACCAGCCGTGCCACCACGCCGTTCCAGTCGCCGGGGCTGGTCTGGCGGATGATGCGCACCGACGGATACCAGTCGCTGTCCTCGCGGCGATGCAGCCAGCGCCAGCAATTATCGTAGCGGTCGAGCAGGATGGTCGGCCGCCCGAGGCCGCCGGCGAGGTGCACCACCGAGGTGTCCACCGTCACCACCAGGTCCAGGTTCATCAGCAGGCTGGCGGTATCGTCCATGTCCTGCACGTGCGTCATCGGGTCGGCGATCGCGAGTCCTGGCGGCGCATCCGCCAGCTGCTCGGCATAGGGACCCATCTGCAGGCTGACGAAGCGCACGCCGCGCAGCTGCGCGAGCGGGGCGAGTGCTGCCAGCCCGATGCTGCGCCGCCGGTCGATGCCGTGCGCGACCGGATCCCCCGGACGCGGCGCGCCGCCCCAGACCAGGCCCACCCGGAGCGCGCCACCCGACTCGGGCAGGCGGGCGGCCCAGGCCGCGACCCGGTCCGGGTCGGTGCGCAGGTAGGGCAACGACGCGCCGGCCGCCTGCCCGGTGCCGGCGAAGGCGCGCGGCAGGCTGATGAACGGGCAGTGCCAGGTGAAGGCGGGGTCGGGCACGTCGCCGCTCAGCACCGTCGCGCGCGGCTCGGCGCGCTCGGCCACCCGGCGCAACGCCTCCGGCACCCAGAGCAGCACGCGCGCGCCGCGATCGGCCAGCAGCGGCGCGTAGCGCAGATACATCAGCGTGTCGCCGTAGCCCTCCTCCTGCGTCACCAGCACGGTGCTGCCGGTGAGGTCGGTGTCGGGGCCGAGCGAGGGCAGCAGCAGCCGTCGCGGCAGCTCGGTATGGCCGGGGAGCGCCAGGCGCCATTCATGCTCGGCCCAGCCCTGGGTCATGCGGCCGGACTTGAGCAGGCAGATCGAGTGGTTCAGCCGGATCTGGGCGTCGTTCGGCTTCAGCTGAATGGCGCGATGGTAGTAGGCGAGCGCGTCCTCGAAGACGCCCTCGTTGGCCAGCGCGCAGCCGAGATTGGCCCAGCCGGCATGGTTGGCCGGATTGATCGCGACCACGCCCTGGAACACCGCCAGCGCCTCGTCGGTCCGTCCGAGTGCGACCAGAACGATGCCGAGCTGGTTCATCGCGCCGAGATCGCCCGGGTGCTGCGCGAGGCTCTGCCGCAGCACGGTCTCGGCTTCCGCCGGGCGCCACTGGCCGTTGAGGTAGTCGCCGAACGACAGCAGCAGCCGCGAATCATTCGGGGTGAGCGCCAGCGCCTCGCGGTAGGTCGCCTCGGCCGCGGCACCGCGCTGCTGGGACCGCAGCAGGGTGGCGAGGTCCTGGCACGGATGCAGCGCCTCGGGCCGCTCGCGGGCGATCCGGCAGAGCATGCGCGCGGCCTCCGCCGACGCTCCGCCGGCCCCGAGCGCCAGGCCGTGCAGCAGCCGCGCCTCGATGTCCTGCTCGGACAGCAGCGGCCAGCTGAGCGATGCCGCCTGCGCGTAGCGACCGGAATGCAGCGCGTCGAGCACGGCGCGCAGGGTCTCCCGACGATCGCCCGCGGCCAGCGCGGCGTCAGCCTGCATCGAGGATCCGGCGCACGGTGGCACTCAGGGCGGCGGGCGAGTACGGCTTGCTCACGTAGGTGTCGAGCGGGCTTTCCGGCGGCCCGAGCGGCGGCTGTCCGCTCATGAAGATGATCGGCAGGTCCGGCCGCAACGCGCGGGCATGGCGGGCGACGGCGCGTCCGTCGACGCGGCCGGGCAGCTGGATGTCGGTGAGCATCATCGCGAACTCGACCGATTGCTGCAGCCGCGCGATCGCGCTGGCGCCGTCCTCGGCTTCGACCACCTCGAAGCCGTCTTCGCTCAGCGCCTCGGACAGGGTGAGCCGGATCAGGAACTCGTCCTCGACGAGCAGCAGGCGGGGCGCGGTCATCGGGCTTCCATACGGACCTGCGCCGGGCGCAGGATCGTGCTAGGAGATGGCGTCATGATCGACCCTTTCGCATGGATCGCCGGCTGGATCCACGAGACCCTGCTGGTCCCGCTGCTCTGGCGCCTCGGCTGGATGCAGTGGGAGGACGTCTCCTTCCTGTGGGTGCTGTTCGCGGTCTACGGCGTGCTGCAGGTCGTCCTCAACTGCGCGATCTGCATGCCAATGGAACGCTGGCGGCCGCTGCAGCCCCGCTCCGGCACCCGCGGCGCGGTGGCGGTGGACGTGCTCTACACCCTGATCGCGCGCGTCGGACTGTTCCCGCTGGTCACCTTCTTCGGCTTCTACGAGGCGCAGACCTGGATCAACGGCGCGCTGGCCGACCGCGGCTACGTGCCGCCGACGCTGGAGACGCTGTTCCCGGCGCTGCTCGGCATGCCGGTGCTGAGCTTCCTGGTCTACGCGGCGGTGCTGGATTTCTGCGACTACTGGCGGCATCGGCTGAGCCATCGCTTCGGCTGGTGGTACGGCCTGCACGCGGTGCACCACGCGCAGCGGCAGATGACGTTCTGGTCGGACGACCGCAACCACGTGCTCGACGATGCGATCGGCACCGTCTGGTTCATCGCCATCGGACTGCTGATCGGGGTGCCGCCGATGCAGTTCCCGTTGCTGGTGCTGTCGCTGCGGCTGATCGAGAGCCTGTCGCACGCCAACACCACGATCTCCTACGGCCGGCTCGGCGAGCGGCTGCTGGTCTCGCCGCAGTTCCACCGCGCGCATCACGGGCTGGCCGCCGGCGGCCGCCGCTCGTGCAATTTCGGCGCGGTGTTCCCCTGGTGGGACATGATCCTGCGCACTGCGGACTTCCGCCGCGACGTGGTGGAAACCGGCGACGCGCAGGCCGACGAGGCGATGGCGAGCGGGGGCTGGCTGGCGCAGCAGCACGCGGGCCTGCGACGCGCCTGGCAATTGCGGCCGAGTAGGGGCAGCGCCATAGGCAAGCCAAGGGGCGTTGCCCCTTGAAAAGGATTTCAAAGGCTCCGCCTTTGATCGGGGTCCAGGGGTGAAACCCCTGGCCTTGCTTGATTTCTCTCCCGCCTCCGCCCACGCACGGAATTTTGCGAAAGCCGTCCGCGACCGCGCCGCGTTACCCGCGGACCACGACTTGGAGACGATCGGCATGCGCGCACTGTGTTGGCACGGTAAGGGCGATATCCGCTGTGACACCGTCCCCGATCCCTCCATCGAGGATCCGCGCGACGTCATCATCAAGGTAAGCAGTTGCGCGATCTGCGGCTCCGACCTGCATCTGATGGATGGGCAGATGCCCGGCATGGAGAGCGGCGACATCCTTGGCCACGAGTTCATGGGCGAGGTGGTCGAGACCGGCTCGCCCGCGCACGCGCTGAAGGTCGGCGACCGCATCGTGGTGCCGTTCAATATCAATTGCGGCGAGTGCCGTCAGTGCAAGCTGGGCAACTGGTCCTGCTGCCTGCGCTCGAACCGCAACGGCGCGATGGCCGCCAAGATGTTCGGCTATCCGACCGCCGGGCTGTTCGGCTACTCGCACCTGACCGGCGGCTATGCCGGCGGCCAGGCCGACTACGTGCGCGTGCCGATGGCCGACGTCGGACCGATGGTGGTGCCGGAGGGCCTGAGCGACGAGCAGGCGCTGTTCCTCACCGACATCCTGCCGACCGGCTGGCAGGGCGCCGAGCACGCGCAGATCCAGCAGGGCGACATCGTGGCGATCTGGGGCGGCGGTCCGGTCGGCTTCTTCGCCGTGCAGGCGGCGCGCCACATGGGGGCATCGCGGGTGATCGTCATCGAGACGGTGCCCGAGCGGATCGCGCTGGCCACCAAGGCCGGCGCCACCGACATCATCGACTTCAAGTCCGAGGACGTGCTCGAGCGCATCAAGGAGATCAGCGACGGCCAGGGCGCGGACGGCGTGATCGACTGCGTCGGCATGGAGGCGGCCGCCGGGCACGGCGTGTTCGGCGTGGTCAGCCGCGTGCAGGAGGCGCTCGGCAGCAGCACGCAGCGGCCGTACGCGCTGGAGCAGATGATCCAGGCGGTGCGGCCGGCCGGGACCGTCTCCGTGCCGGGCGTCTATGCCGGGCCGGTGCCGCTGAACATGGCGGCGATCGTGCAGAAGGGCCTGACCATGAAGACCGGCCAGACCCACGTGAAGCGCTACCTCGAACCGCTGACCAAGCTGATCCAGGACGGCACCATCGACACCCAGTCGGTGATCAGCCATCGCAGCAGCGACCTGTCCGACGGACCGGCGCTGTACAAGACCTTCCGCGACAAGAAGGATGGCTGCACCAAGGTGGTCTTCCACCTATCCTGATGGCGTGGCAGCCCACCCGCAGACCTGGCTGAAGGTGCTTGCCGACGGGCTCTATTGCGAGCCCGGCGGCTTCTACATCGACCCTCCCGGCCCGGTCGGGCGGGCCGTCATAACCCACGCGCACGCCGATCACGCCCGTCCGGGCCACGGCGCGGTGCTGGCCAGTCCCGAGACCATGGCGCTGATGGACGTGCGCATGGGAGAGGGCCGCTCGGGCGCGTCGCGACAGGCGCTGCCCTACGGCGAGGTGCTGACGCTGGGCGGGGTTCGCGTCTGGCTGCAACCGGCCGGGCACGTGCTCGGCAGCGCCCAGGTGGCGATGGAGTGGCAGGGCAGCCGTGCGGTGGTGTCCGGCGACTACAAGCGCGTCGCCGATCCGACCTGCCTGCC
>CAXUCM010000175.1:0-7806 GCA_964249315.1 uncultured Acetobacteraceae bacterium
CCTTTGGCGGGATCGAGCCGCGAAGCGGATCGATGGGCGGAGCCCCAACCTTCAGGAGATCGGCGCGCGGCACAGGCCGGAGCGTTGGCGCACGCTGTCGGCGGCGGCGGGATCGCCGGGATCGGAGAGGTAGAACAGGTTGAAGTCCTCCGCCCCGAGCGCTTCGTAGCCGTGATGGTCCGGCTCGTGCAGCAGCCCTGTCGCATTCACCTCGTGGATCTCCGGGGTGCCCTGCTCGGAGCGGATGGTGATGGTGCCGCACAGCGCGTAGGCATGCTGTTCATGGCCGCCGGCATCATGCCCTGCTGCATCGCGACGGGCCGGCACCTGCACGGTCACCAGGATCTCGCGCCGGTCGGCGTCTAGCCGGAAGGTGGCGACCAGCCGGTCGTCGACATAGAGCTCGGTGGCCTCGCTGATCTCGCGCGCCGAGCGCACGTCATGCACCGTGAAGGTGGCCGCATGCAGCGGCACGGCCAGCAGGGTCGGCAACAGGGCAAGGCATGCGGCGCGCATCATCGCGGCCGAGGATAGGACGCAATGCAGCCGCAGGACGAGAGCATCGGCGCTCTGCTCGAATGGGCCGCGGGCTGGCTCAGCCAGGCCGGGATCGAGGCGCCGCGTCGCGAGGCGATCCTGCTGCTCGCGCATGCGCTCGGCCTGCCCGCGGGCTCGATGCGCCTGCGGCAACGCTCGGCGCGACTGTCGCCGGAGGCGGGTGCGAGCTTTTGCGGCGCCGTGGCACGCCGGGCAGCACGCACGCCGCTGGCCTACATCACCGGCCGGCAGGGCTTCTGGACGCTCGATCTCGACGTCTCCGATGCCACCCTGATCCCGCGCGCCGACAGCGAGGCGCTGATCGAGGCGCTGCTGGTCCAGCGTCCGGATCGCGGGCGACCGCTACGCATGCTCGATCTCGGCACCGGCACCGGCTGCCTGCTGCTGGCCGCCCTGTCGGAGTATCCGAACAGTACCGGCGTCGGCGTCGACATCTCGCCCGCGGCCTGCGCGCTGGCGGCCTGGAACGCGAGCCGCCATGGGCTGGCCGCACGCAGCGCCTTCCTGTGCGGCAACTGGAGCGACCCGGTGTGCTGCGCCGCGCGCTTCGACCTGGTGCTGAGTAACCCGCCCTACATCCGCGAGGCGGCCCTCGCCGGGCTGATGCCGGAGGTCGCCCGCTTCGAGCCGGCGGCCGCCCTCGATGGCGGCGCCGACGGGTTGCGGGCCTATCGTGCGATCCTGCAGCGCCTGCCGGCGCTGCTGCGGGCGGATGGCGCGGCCATCCTGGAGCTCGGCGCAGGGCAGCTGGCGGAGGTGCAGGCGATCGCGTCGGCATCGGGCCTTGCAGAAGTCGCCGTGCAGCCCGATCTCGGCGGTATCGCGCGGGCGATCATGTTGCGGCCGGCCTGAGCCGGAGAAACTATTTGGCAGGACCGGCGCGGGTCGCTAGGATGGAAGCGAGTTCCGGGGAAAACACTACTTTAGTGGTGACCCCGCCAGTCGGCGATCGCCTCGGGGGATCATTGATCCTGCCGAGGTGCCGGCACCGGGTCCTCAAAGAACAGTCGGCCTCGCAGAGGGAGCCGGGTTTCTTCGGGACCACACCTGTTGCTCGGTGGTTACGAGAACATGGGGCGACGTTGCTCCAAGGTGCCCGGACAAGGCCGGGTGTCGCCAATCAGGAAAGTGCTGCGACAGACTGATGAACATGAAACGCATGCGTGGCCGCAACCATCGTCCCGGCGGTGGCGGTGGCGGCGGCAACCCGATACGCCACCATAACGGCCAGATCCCGCTCAATCGCAACCACGTGTTCGACAGCAATGGTCCGGACTTGCGCATTCGCGGGACGGCTCAGCAGCTGTTCGAGAAATACCTGCAGCTTGGGCGCGACGCCACCAGCTCCGGCGACCGCGTCATGGCGGAAGGCTACTTCCAGCATGCGGAGCATTACTTCCGCATCCTCAACGCCATCGCCCAGGCCGCACAGCAGAGCCAGGGCATACAGCAGGTGCCGCACCCGAACCAGCAGCGCGGTCGGCCCATGGACGAGCCGGAAGATGATCGCGGCACCGACGATCCGCTGATCTCCGGCAGCCCGCCGCCGCCACCGCAGCAGCCGCAATACCAGCCGCAGCCGCACTTCCAGCCGCGCCCGAGTGAGCGACCCTACGCCGAGCGCTCCTATGGCGAGCGATCGAGCGACGAGCGACCCCGCGGCGAGCGGCCCGGCGGCGAGCGACCCGGTGGCGAGCGCCCGGCGCAGGAGAGTGCGCCGCCGCCGACGGAAAGCGCCCCGGCGGAGTCGGAAGTGCCGATCGAGCGACCGCCGACCGCGCCGCGACCCCCGCGTGAGCGCGCGCCGCGTCAGCCGCGCGAGCGCCGGGTGGTCGAGCCGACGGCCGCGGCGCCGGAGACCTCGCGTCCCGCCAGCGAGCTGAGCGAAGCCTAGTCACGCGTCGGCCGGTCGCCCGGATCGCGGTCGCCCGGCTGCATTCGGATCCGCGTTCGCGGCAGCGCCTCCGGGCATTCCGCCTGCAGGAACTCCAGCATCCTCTCGCGGATCTCGCAGCGCAGGTCCCAGGTCTGCGGCGCGTTGCGGGCGCTGACCAGCATGCGGATCTGCACCGTATGCTCACTCGCGTCGCTGACCTGCAGGTTGACGACCTTGCCGTCCCAGAGCGGGCTGTCCTTGACCAGCTCGAGCAGCCTGGCGCGCATCTTCTCGACCGGCACGCCGTAATCCAGGAAGAAATACACCGAGCCGATCAGCGACGCCGAGTTGTGCGTCCAGTTCTGGAACGGCTTCTCCAGGAAATACGAGATCGGCAGGATCATCCGGCGCCAATCCCAGAGCCGGACGACGACGTAGGTCGAGGTGATCTCCTCGATCCAGCCCCATTCGCCCTCGACGATGACCGCATCCTCCATCCGGATCGGCTGGGTGATGGCGATCTGCACGCCGGCGATCAGGTTGGTGAGCAGCGGCCGTGCCGCGAGGCCGACGATCAGCGAGGCGGCGCCGGCGGACGCGAACAGGCTGACGCCGTACTGGCGCACCGGCGCGAAGGTCATCAGCGCGGCCGAGACGGTCACCACGAAGATCAGGATGTCGGCGGCGCGGCGAAGGATGCCGACCTGGGTGATGTGCTTGCGCGCGGTGAGGTTGTCTTCCTCGCCGGTCTTGAAGCGGGCGAGATAGCCGTCGGACAGGATGCGCACGGAGATCGCGGCACCCCAGCCGATCAGCAGCACCAGCGCCACCAGCAGCATCTGCGTGATCGCCTCGAACCAGGCGTAGGGCAGCCCCGCCGCGGGCAGCGCCAGGCCGACCGCGGTGATGACGAAGAAGCCGCGCACCGGCCGGCGCATGCCCTTGGCAAAGGATCGCACGAAGGCGCCGCGTTGACCCCGGAACAGCAGGAACAGGTTGGCGACCAGCCGGCTCGTCAGCAGCGCCAGCAGCGCCACCGCGAGCAGCACGATGGCGGAGGCGAGCGGCGCCGGCGCCCAGTCCAGCCACCGGCGGAAATGGACGATGAAGGTCAGCAGGTCGTCATGCATCATGGTACTGGTACAACCCGGGCGGCCGGCTGCAAAGCCGGACCGCGATGCCGGCGGCGCGGTTGACTTGCCCTGGCCGCGACGATATCTGACCCCGCATCGTGGCGGCGTAGCTCAGCGGTAGAGCAGGGGAATCATAATCCCTTGGTCGGCGGTTCAAATCCGTCCGCCGCTACCATCACATCAATACTGACGGCCTTTGCACGTGACCCAGCAAGGCCAGGGCTCCGCCCCGACCGTAATCCTCGATGAGCCAGTGTCTAGGCAGTCCGGCGTCACTCAATCAAATGGATTCTCAAGGCTGAGCCTTGAGCGGGTCCAGGGCAGAGCCCTGGCCTTCCTTGATACAGTTCCGTTGCGAAAGTTGTTGCTCGCCGGGAAAGACGGTTCTAGATCTTGATACGCTACCGCGGCGATCTCGAATTTTCACGGCTTGCCGGCGGCTCTTCTCCCCATCGCCACGCGCGTATCGCAGCGGTCATGAGCGGCTGTGCCTCGAGCAAGCTGAGGGCCCCGAATGGATACGATCCGGCTTCGATGGCGTCTCGACCAATCGTTCCTCCCGGTGCTGTTCGGCTTTTGTCTGCTGACCTTCACGCCGCTGCGCGCGCAGACGCCGCCTGCCTCCGCCAGTGCCGGCGCGTCCGCTCCGAAGGCGGCCGAAGAGGTGCTGGTCACCGGTCAGCGCAAGAACGAGACGCTGCAGAAGGCTCCGGTCTCCGTCGTCGTGCTGAGCAAGGCGACCCTGGACGCGGCCGGCGTGAAGCAGGCCGGTGATTTCGTCGCCCTGGCACCGGGCGTCAGTCTGGTCGCGAACACCGCCGAGGTCGGCGACAGCCAGATCAATATTCGCGGCATCAACAGCGCCCGTGATGCCGGTTCCTCCTTTGCCTACGTCGTCGACGGCATCCTGCTGCCAAACCCGGCGTCGTTCAACCGGGAGTATGGCGATCTCAGCCAGATCGAGCTGCTCAAGGGCCCGCAGAACGCCATCTACGGGCGCAGCGCCGAAGCGGGCGCCATCGTCGTGTCGACGATCACGCCTTCCGACAAGCCGGATGCCTCGAGCATCATCGGCGGCGGCGGTTTCAACACAATCTACAACCAGTCGACGGTGTCGGGCCCGATCATCAAGGACGAGCTGTTCGGCCGGTTGAGCTTCGACTATCGCAACACCGACGGGTTCGACACCAACAGCTTCCTGCACAACAGCTCGGTCGACGACCATCGCGACTACGACATCGTCGGCCGCCTGGTCTACCGTCCGACCGACGATTGGAGCTTCGATCTCAAGGCGCGTTACGCCCTCGTTGACGCGGCGTCGATCGACTACAACGCGGTGTTCGAGCTGCCGAGCCTGACCGGCGTGTTCGGACCGGCCGTCAACGAGAACGTCAACGCGCATCAGTTCGACTACGTCAACAACATCCAGCCCGAGAACCACCAGGATACCGAGGAGATCTCGATCAAGGCCGATCACAACATGGGCTGGGGCCAGCTCACCGGCTACGCGCTGTATACGCGGGTGGATAACGACCTGCTCTCCGACGGCACCCTGGCGTCGTTCGGCTTCTTCGACAACGCGAACAACGTGCTGCACACCAACACCTGCAAGAACAGCCAGGCGGCCGCCCTTGCCGGCGGCCTGGTCTATCCGGCCCCGCAGAACCCGGCGTTCGGCTTCCTCGGGCCCTACACCGCCTCGACCTGCGACGGGTATCAGTATCAGGTACGCAACGAGGACGATATCAGCGCCGAAATCCGGCTGTCCTCGGTCGGTCATCCCCGTCTGCGCTGGTCGACGGGCGCATACTACCTGCACAGCGACAGGCATGTCGGGGTATCGGTCGGCGACGATCTCGGCCTGTCGATCAATACCGATCTCTATAATCCGATCAACTCGACCAGTCCGACGGCGCAGCTCTACAGCGACGAGTTCACCACCAACGTCTTCGCCGGCTTCGCCTCGATCGACTATGACATCCTGCCGAACCTGACCCTGGCCACCGCCTTCCGCTACGATGTCGAGCTGCGACGCGACGACAATCTGGTGCCTGCGGGAAACCTGCAGGACTATATCGACATCGTCTCCGGAGGCCCTGCCGACGGCCGGTTCTTCCCGCTCAATCCGGGGCTGATCGCGAACCCCGGCGGAATCCCGTCGAAATCGGTGACGTTCCAGCAGCCGGAACCGAAGGTCAGCCTGGACTGGAGCCCGCTACGCCAGGCGACGTTCTATGCGAGCTTCGGCATCGGCTTCAAGTCGGGCGGCTTCAACAGCGCCGGGACGCAGGCGACGGTCGCAAACATCGCTGCCGAGACCGGCAGCAACGTGAAGGTCGGCGACCAGTTCGGCAAGGAAACCTCGGACGCCTACGAGATCGGGGTCAAGGGCAGCTTCCTCGGGCGAAGGTTGACCTACCAGCTCGACGGCTACTTCACCGAAGTGCACGGGATGCAGTTCAGCGAGTTCTTCTCGTCGAGCCAGGGCCTGCTGCGGGTGGATTCCAATATCGATCGCGTCGATCTCCAGGGCACGGAACTTGGGCTGCAATACCGTGCGCTGGACTGGCTGAGTTTCTCCGGCGGCGGCGCGCTGACCGGAAGCGAAATCAAGAAGAACCTGTCACGGCCTGACACGGTCGGCAACAAGTCGCCGTACACGCCGGCCTACACCGCCGACGTCGCGGTCAACGTCGCCGAGCCGCTGTCGCGGCAGGTCACGCTGGTCGGACGGATCGAGACCAACTTCACGGGCTCGACCTGGTTCCATACGGTGCAACGGCAGTCGGAGCCGACCATCAACGGAGTCGATGCCGATTACAGCGGCAGCGAACGGCAGCCGTTCTCGACCACGAACCTGCGCGTCGGGATCGCCGGCCGGCACACGCAACTGATCTTCTTCGTCCAGAACCTGTTCTATCGCCGCTACCTGGCGGAGGTGATCCCGGCACCGGAGTTCGGCGGATCATTCGTCTCGCAGGGACCCGGCCGGCTGATCGGCGCCGAACTCACCGTGCATCTATAGACGCTGCAGCAGACGCTGCAGCGCGGCGCCGATGGACAGGCAGAGCCCGTCCCGAAACGGCGCGCCCACCACCTGCACCGCCACCGGCAGGAAGCTGCGGCCGCGGCCGGATGGCAGCATCAGGGCGGGGAAACCGACATGATTGAAAATCGCCGTGTTGCGCGCGGCGATCTCGTAATGCGGCACCCGTTCGCCGTCGAGCTCGACGGTCAGGTCGGCCAAGCGTGCGGCCTCGGCGCCGACGCCCGGCGTGAGCAGCACATCCACGTTCGCCATCGCGTCGAGCAGGGCGCGTTGCACGACCGAACGGCGGCGCAGGGCACGCAGGTAGTCGGTCGCGCCGCAGGCGCGGCCGCGGGCGATCCGGTCCCAGGTGCCGGCGTCGAATGCGTCCTGCCGGTCGAACCGGCTCTCCTGGCAGGAGGCGAGTTCGGCGTAGAGCACGGTCCACGCCTCCTCGTTGGCGAGCGAGAGGTCGGGGAGATCGACCGGCGACAGCATCGCGCCGGCCTGCTCGAGCAGCGCCAGGGCCGCTCGCCACGCGTCCAGCACGGCGCGGTCGCAGCGCTCGACGAACCAGGAGGTCGGCACGCCGACGCGTAGGCCGGGGAGCGGCCGGTCCGGGGAGACCGCAAGCTCGCCCACGGGTGGTGCCAGCGGATCGTGTCCGTCCGGGCCGGCGATCACCGGCAGCACCGTCGCGAGGTCGGCGACCGAGCGTGCCATCGGCCCGACATGGTCGAGGGTCCAGGACAAGGTGGCGATGCCGGTGCGCGGTACCAGCCCACGCGTCGGCTTCAGTCCGGCGATGCCGCAGAAGGCGGACGGGACGCGGATCGAGCCGGCGGTGTCGGTGCCGAGCGCTAGCGGCAGCAGCCGGGCGGCGAGTGCGGCACCCGAACCGGTCGAGGAGCCGCCGGCCCAACGGGTGCGATCATGCGGGTTCGGCACCACGCCGTAGCGCCGGTTGACCGGACTGCCGCAGGCGAACTCGCTGCTCGCCAGCATGGCGAACGGGATCGCGCCGGCCGCACGCAGGCGAGCGACGGCGGTGGCGTCCCGCGGTGCGCGGCGCTCGCCGGTCAGCAACGAGCCGCAGGTGACGACCGTGTCGGCGACGTCGATGACGTCCTTGACGCCGAAGGGGATGCCCTCCAGCGGACGCTGGGTCCCGCTCCGCCAGCGCCGCGCGCTCTCGGCTGCCAGTGCCTCGG